>JAACEC010000170.1 GCA_011682715.1 Pseudomonadota bacterium | reverse complement strand
GGAACACCAATTACAGGGATTAATGTTTTACTGGCAATCACACCGGGGAGATGCGCAGCATAACCGGCAACGGAAACAATAACCTTAATGCCGTTATTTTCCGCCTCTCTAATTATTTTCTCGAGCTTCTTCGGTGTTCTATGTGCCGATGCTATTTCGAGGGAATAGGGAATCCCCTTCTCCTTCATTAAATCCATCGCATCGTTTATAACGGGTAAATCACTTTTGCTTCCCAATATTACTAAAATTTCATTTTTCATATTTTAATCCCTTCTCACCTATATCCGTTCTGTAATGCATGTTCCCGAAAAATACCTCGTCAGTGATCTTGTATGCGTTTTCAATTGCTTCATCCAACTTATCACCCAAACCTATTGCATTCAATACCCTGCCACCGTTTGTAACGAATTTTTCGCCAATTTTCTTGGTCCCCGCATGAAATATTAGTTTGTTCTCACTGTTTTTGTAAGGAAGACCTTTTATTTCGATGCCCTTTTCATACGCTTTAGGATACCCCTCACTGGCAAAAACAACACAACATGCATATTTATCATAAAATTCTATTTCCCTCTCTCCCAAATCACCGTTTGCAGCACTCATGAGCAAGTCGAGAAGATTGGATTTTAAAACGGGCATCAACGCCTGTGTTTCGGGGTCTCCGAATCTTGCATTGTATTCGACCACATAAGGACCGTTTTCCGTTAACATCAATCCCACATAGAGAATACCCCTATAATCGATCCCCTCTTTCTTAAAACCTTCTATTGTTTTCTCTACGATATCCGTTTTGATTTTTGCAAGGAGTTCTTCATCAATACCCTTATACGGTGCATAAGCCCCCATTCCCCCGGTATTTAATCCTTTATCACCGTCGAATACCTGTTTGTGGTCCTGTGAGGGTAAGAAGAGACGATAATTTTTACCGTCAAGAAGAACCAAAAGAGATGCTTCCTCCCCCTTCAGAAACGATTCAACAATTATTCTTGCTCCGGCTTCACCCAAAGTTTTTTTCAAAAGTAAATTCTCTGCAATATTGATCGCATCTTCTGTATATCTTATAACAAAACTCCCCTTTCCTGCCGATAAACCGTCCGCTTTAACCACAAAAGGCGGATCAAGATGCGAAATGTACTTGTTTGCCGTTTCAAAACCGTTAAATTTTATGTAATCAGCTGTTGGAATTCCGTATTTGCTCATAAAATCTTTCGCAAAGATTTTGCTGGATTCTATTTGAGTAGCAATTTTATCGGGACCGAATATCTTAAGTCCATTTTCCTTAAACAGATCAACGATCCCCTTCGAAAGCGGCACCTCCGGTCCAACAATTGTAAAATCGATCTCTTTGTCCTTTGCAAATTCAAGCAATTTTTCTATTTCTTCCGCCTTGATGTCAACGCAATCAACCATATCGCATATACCACCATTTCCCGGGGCAACGTATATTTTGTTTTTGTCGCCCTCATCACGAATTATTTTCCAAATAATAGCATACTCGCGACCACCACCGCCAACAACCAATACATTCATGCACCCTCCTCAAATATTTTTTTTGCCCGCTCCAAATATTTTCGCGGAATAAGAATTTTCACAAATGACATCTCTCCGTGTTCCAACCCTGCTATTCTGCTGTAAGCCTCTCCTGCAATTTGAACCGGTATATCATAGGCTTCCAATTTCCCTTTTATAATATCCGCTTCCATATTTCCCACAACCTCCTTAAAAACTACCCACTCATTCATATGTCTATTTTATTGTAAAGAAGATATTTTGTCAAACTATTCGGAGCTATTCTCTGATATCAAAATTGTTTCTCGAGGAGAACAACATTTTCCGTAGCTTCCTCCCAAAGGAGAAAACCGTATTCCATTGCAATATTGACTAGCTTCTCATCATACGGCAGCATCGTACAGATATATTTCTGCTTCATTTGGAAGGCAAATGCCTCCGCCATAGCAAAATAATACCTCAAATCATCTCTTCCGCTATACTCGACTTTGAATATGTTCATCGTCGTATCTTTTCCTCTTTTCTCCGATAGCGAAACATGAACCCCTCCCTTTTCATCTCCTAATTTAAACACTATTTGTTCTGTGTAGGCAAAATTTTTTGTGTTATTTTTATAGAAAACCCAGTCAATCGGGATAAAATCCACATCCAGGACTCCTACTTTCTTTTTATTGAATTTTTCTCCTACCGGAGATGTTTCCTTTTCGAGAAGATTATAGCCTTTTATTTTTTGAAAACCGTATTTCTGAACGATATGAAGACTCTCGTAATTCTTAAAATACGTTGCCAGTCGGATTATTCCTCCTTTCTCTCTTACTTTATCTACAAGATATTCCGTAATCTTTTTACCGTATCCTCTTCCCCTTACATCAGGATCTACTCTAAGCCCTTCGAACCAGATGCTGCCATCAGGCATGATTTTCATACTTGCAAAACCATACATGACCTCTCCGTCGGTTAGGCAAACGAATTCCCTTTTTTTATCACTTACCCAGTTATCAAAAACAGAATCTATATAATCCTCTCCATCCCAAATTTTGGAGGAAATGGTGAGAACTCTTTCTTTATCCGCACTTTTGATTTTTCTTATTTTTATCATTTTAAAACTAAAAGGGGGATAATGATCCCCCTTCCTTTTACTGTTGCGTTACGAGATAGTGTAATCCCCAAACGTTGGAATCATAGGGCAACGAATCATCTGCTAATGTTGCATG
>JAACEC010000033.1 GCA_011682715.1 Pseudomonadota bacterium | reverse complement strand
CCGGAAGTGGAGGTGAGATGATAATACCATTTGTAATGGGTAATGCTTCACTTGTCAGGTTTTTTGTTTACAATATGTCGGGAAAACGCGTTTATGGAAGGGAGATCGGTGAATTGAAACCCGGGAGGTATGATAACGAGAGGAGTGCCATACATTGGGATTTGACAGATGATAGCGGGAGAAAAGTGAACCCGGGGATATACTATATTATCGTTAACGATGGTATTCACAACAGTATAAAGAAAGTGGCGATTACAAAATAATGAAACGCCTATTTCTGCTAATTTTATGCTTTCCCGCAATACTTTTTTCATTTCAAATTGATAATTTGAAAGCTCTGATTGAGGTAGGATATAGAACGGAAATTTCTACTTCCATTATTGATGATTCTCGAATCGATTTGTTCAGAATGAGACTAAAATATTCCAAAGAGTTTTCAGATTATGTCAGTGTCTTTGTTCAGGGGGAGTATTCAAATTTAGATGAATACTCTGTCTTTCCACATATATATACATACTTTACATCATTAAATATAATAGATGCTTTATTCACATTCAATTATAAAACTATTTCATTTAAAATTGGTAGATTTATACCTGAATTCGGTTATTTTTTACCAAAATCTATTTTGAAATTACCCTCTATTCATTACCCTATTGCTAATGAAAATTTTCTTAACGGTAGGATTGATGGGATTGAATTTGATAATAAGTTATCGCTTCCGTATAATAGAATTAATTTGAGCTTATCAGCCGGACACAGATACCACTATGATTTGTACAGATTGGCGTCTTTAACAGATGATATAGGAAAATTTACGAGGCTGGGGATTTTTGCGGGGGTAAGGGATATCGATACTCAGGATTCATCATTGGCATCACAAATGCTTACAACCTATTTATATGGTAGTTTCAATGTGGGACCGATTTCACTCATGGGAGGAATCGGAAAAAGGAAAATGAGAATCCATCCTAATCAATTATATTATATGGTCAACGGAAGGGCGGAAATGACAAAACTATGGTTTAATCTCTTTTTTGAAAGGTTTGATACGGAAAAAGAATTATCTGCTTCCATAGATTATTGGGTGGTTGAAAACAGATTTGACATCAATACAAAATATGAGATAAACTTAAACAATAAGGAAAACAGATTCTACCTTTTGTTTAAAGGAATAATATAATGGGAAAAGAGAAAATACTAAATGAATTTTCGAAGAATTCACTGGAGATTTTTGAGAAGGCAAAAGAGATCGCCTTGAACCACGGCGGTAAGATGTCTCCCTATCATTTGATGATAGCGTTTCTATCGGAAGAGAGAAATCTTTTGCGGCATTTTATTCCGATTAGAAAGATCAGCAGCGCCTTGAAATCAGAAAAATTGATGGGGAAAGAAAAAACATCCGATACAATAATCGTTACAAAGCACATACAATCGATATTGAAGAAAGCCGTTAAAATAAAACAGAAAAACAGAAACGAAAAGGTGACTCCTCCCGAGTTGTTTTTAGCCCTTGCCGAGGATGAAAAGATAGTGAAATTGTTGGAATCGTTTAGTGTCAATTTGAATAAATTCAACGAAGAAATGACAAAGATAGGATTTGACGAAGAAAAATACAATAAAATTAAGCGATTGAACCTGTTGGATAAATACATCGAAAGAAACATTACCGGGCAGTCTAAAGCGAGGAAAAAGGTCATGAGTGTACTCAGAATGGTAAAATTAGGGTTGGATGTTAAACCGGAGCGCCCGGACGGAATATTCCTTTTCTTAGGTCCTGTGGGAACGGGGAAATATTCCATGGCAAAAGCAATTGCGAAATATTTTTCCGATGGCAAATTCAATTTGTTGAACTTTGATATGGATCTTTACCAGGATGCGTGGGATTTCGATAAATTTCTGGACATACTTTCGCACAATATAAGATCGACAGATGAGGATAAGAGCGAAGAAGGCGTGATTGTGTTTAACAAAATAGATTTAACCCATCCTTCTATTGTGAATTTTATGGTAGATGCCCTCGGAAAGGGGAATTTCCCGGGTACAGACGGTCAGATCCATTCGTTTTCCAAATATACCGTGATGTTTATACCGTCCGATAAGCTATCCAGAAGGCACGCAAAAATCGGATTTATAAATTCAAAGGGAAAGGTAAACTATGAAGATTACTTAAAGGGGATATCAAAACCGCTTCTTTCAATTGTGGATGATGTTGTAGTGTTTAGGAAACTGGAGCCCGTTGAACTCGAGAGGGTTGCTAAAAGAAATGTAAAAGTGGTACTTGATCGCATTGCAAGGGAGTACAATATTAAAATAAAATATTCCGACAATGTTATAAAGTATATTGCCGAAGAGTCATATAAAAAGGAAATGGGGAGGAGAGAGGTCAACAAGATGATTGATGAGTACGTGTCGCTACCTATTGTGAACCTCTTTGTACAAAAGGGAATTTCTAATATCCATATCAATGTGAAGAACAAAAAAATAGTTCTGGAATATGCAAATGGAAAAAGAAAACAATCTTGACGAGTTAAGAAACAGATTAATCGGGATACTATCCAGCGGAAAAAGTAAAAAAGAGATAGAAAAATTCTTATTTTTGCATGAAAACGGAGAAATAGGGACATTTTTCGATAAAAGCATTGTAAATATCAATATGGTTCTTTCCGAAGACGGGACAAAAATTATAAATATATATTCTAACCTGATTTTCAATATTACACTCGACATGAAACTCCTTTCTTACCTCCTTCAATTGAATAGTCAGAGTTTGACCGGAGCTTTTAATATTATCACAGACGAAGAAGGGATAAAGGGAATCGTTTCGTTCTCATACGCTTATATGATAAATGATGTGGATAGAGATATTTTTCTTAAATCCTTTTTTACTCTGGGGCAGATTGCCAATTATTACGCCAAAGAGATCAGGTCAAAATTTGGTGGTTTAACAATAAAAGAATACATAGAATCGGAAGGGAAAAATGTGGAGAAAAAGGATGTTAAAAAACCGGTTAAAGGGGAAACCGAAAGATCAAAGATTAAGGAGATCTGGGAATAAATTCTTTAGAAATTCAATCATTTTCTCATAATGTGAACCTTTCCAGTATATTCTTCCGCATTCGGGACATTTTTTAAACGAATCGAAGTTTCTCTTTACAAACGGAGGTAAATTATCAATATCGGTCTCCGTAGCGATTCCAAGTAGTACATTACAAACGGAGCAACGGGTAAACGGCTTGGCATTTTCGATGATGCGAAATTCCTTTTCAAGTGTCATTATTCTTTCCGACAGGGTTTCGTGTTTCAGCAGAAAAACGTCATTGAGCTTTTCATTTGAAGTTAAATAAATACGATTTTTGTCCCTTCTCTTATATCTCGAATATTCGGTATCATACCCGAGAAACCTGAGCCACCTGACAACGTCATGGAGCATCATATCACAGGAAAATTTAAGACTCATACCGTGACAACTCCTCTATTTCCGATTCGTATTTATTGTACAATATTTTGACTTTATTTTCCAGTTGTTTTTTCTCTTTTACAAGGTCGTTAAGCTTGTTGTAGTCAGAATTGTTATGGGGATCCGCAAACTTCTTATCAATTTCGATTATACTTTTTTCGAGAGTCTCGATTTTATTCTCGATTTCCCTTATTGAAGCCTTTATAATACGTAATTGTTTTTTTTTGTCCGGTTTCTTCTCGGAGGCCGGTTTCTTTTTTTGTGTAGATGTGACGATTTCATTAAAGACATTGTCGAGTTCGGAAACATTAAAGGTTTCCAATGTACCGTTTTTAATTAAAACAACATCGGTAGCGACATTTCTGATCAGTGATCTGTCATGGGAGGTGAATATAATGGTTTCGGGGAATATGTTCAACATATTGATTAAATATTTTACCGATTGGATATCGAGGTGATTTGTCGGTTCATCGAGTAAAAGGACATTAGGGTTTTCCACTGTAAGTTTCAATATCATATATTTTGCTTTCTCACCGCCGCTCAGGTTATTCCATTTTTTTTCTATGTCATTGGCAAAAAAACCGGCAAGAGCCAATTTGGAACGAGCTTCGCCGACGGTGAAATATTCGGTTTCATTGAGGAACATATTGAGGAGCGTTTCGTCACTTCCGGTAAAGTGAAATTCCTGCTTGTAATAAGCCGTGTTGATATTGTTTCCCTTGATTATGCTTCCGGAGGACGGTATCAATTCTCCTTTTATCAGCCTCAGAAGTGTTGTTTTTCCCGCTCCGTTCTTGCCAGTTATTGCTATTTTGTGACCGGCATAGACATTAAAATTAATGTTCGACAGAATCTTACGGGAGTCATAACTAAATGAGAGATTCTCCAGATGTAAAATCTCGTTACCGCTTCTAAAGGTTTCGTTCCATTTGAATGCAGGGGCAGTCTGTTTTTCGGGAAGTTTGATGTTCCAGTTTTTCCAACTTTTTCATTCGAGATTGAGCCTGTTTTGTATTTTGCCCCTCAATGTTGTCTCTTATAAATTTCTCTGTTTTTTTAATGTATTCTGTTTGTTGCTTGTATGTTTTTTCGAGTCGTTGTTTTTCGTGTTCGTACTCCGTTTCGAATTTATCGTAATTGCCCTTGTAAATTTTGATTGATTTGTTCTCTATGTAGTAGATATGATTCACGCAGTTGTTTAAAAATTGACGATCATGGCTTACTACGATAAAGGTTCCTTTATAGGAATTGAGGAAATTTTCGAGAAAAATTATACCTTCGATATCAATATGGTTGGTTGGTTCGTCGAGAAGAATTATATCGGGTTCGCTCAAAAGGATATGGGCAAGGAGAACGCGACTTTTTTCGCCACCGCTTATAGAGTTAATATTTTGTTTTTTTAGATCTTCGGATATGTTGAGGAAGTAACAAACTTTACCGATTTTAGGTTCGATAAGATTTCCACCGAGATGCTCAAATTGTTCGTTAAGTAGGTGTTGTTTTGGCGGGTCTTTTTCCGACTCCATTTTTTTCTTTAATTCGATAAGTTTATCGAAACTCGAAAGTAGATATTGATAAACTGTAAGATCTTCCGGTAATACGGGAATTTGAGGGAGATAACCGATTGTTTTGCCCTTAATTCCCGTTATTTTTCCCTTCTCATGGTATTCTTTTCCGGCGAGAATATTAAGGAGTGTGGTTTTCCCTGAACCGTTGACGCCTACCAAACCGATGTGTCTTCTCTCGGGAACGGAGAAGGAAACATCTTTGAATATTTCGGTTATGCCGTAATCTTTTGTCAAACCGTTAACTACAATCATGAATGGAATATAGCAGAAAACGGGGTATAAATCAATAGTAGAAGGGGTAGTGATGAGAGCGAAATAACATGTATCATGAGGACGAATGTTTGTATAAAAAAATGTTATTGAAATAATTTTCATTGTGTGATAATATCTTTAGTTTGGAGGCATGTATGTGTGGATTTTTTGGTATAGTTTTTGAAGAGAGAAACGGTGGATTGGGACAAATATTGAACAAAGCAGGCGAACGGTTGAGTTACAGGGGATACGACACAGCCGGCATTGCCGTTTTTGATAAAAATTCGAATTATAAAATATTTAAGGACAAAGGGACAATCGAAGAGGTTTCCGATGAATTTAAGTTTAAGGAGAAAAGCGGATACAAAGGAATCATACAGCTCAGGTGGGCAACGTTCGGAGCCCCGTCCAAAGAAAATGCACAACCTCATGATGATTGTAAAGGCGAGATTGTAGGTGCTCATAACGGAAATATCGTGAATACGCATGGATTGATAAAAGAGCTTTCCGAAAATGGTCATACTTTAAAGGGGGTAAACGACGGGGAGATGATTATACACATTCTCGAGGAGGAGATGGCGGGTACAGGTGATTTCGGTAAAGCCATCATAAATACGAATACCAGGATTAACGGTGATTATGCCTTTATTGCTACCCCTGTGAGTAGTGATAAGATGTATGCGGTGAAAAAAGGATCGTCTCTTTTCCTCGGTATTGCCGACGGTTATATATGCGCATCTAGCGATTTGATTTCGATTTTGGACCATACGGACAAAATTATTCCGATTCTTGACAATGAGTATGTTGAGTTTACCTACGATAAATATGAGATAAAATCGCTTTTGAACGGTAGCAAGATAGAAAGAAAACCGGAAATAAACAACCTTAATGTGGAAGAAATAAAACTGGGAGGATACAGCCATTTCATGGAAAAGGAGATATTCGAATCGCCTCAGAAATTCCGTAATTTGCTGGATGTCATGGAAAAACACGATGCGTATAAAGAGGCTATTAAAACAATCAGAAATGCTAATAATATCTATTTGGTAGGCTCGGGAACGAGTTATCACGCTGGGAGATTGGGAACGTACTATTTTTCGAAAATAGACGGTTTGAATATAAATGCGACCTTCGCAGCCGATTTCATTGAGAGATACGGTCATTGCATAAAGGATGGTGATTTGCTTATTGCCGTTTCGCAGAGCGGAGAAACGAAGGATGTTAAAAATGCTGTGGATTATTTCAAGAAAAAGGTAAACGGGAAAGTCATGGGCGTCGTAAATGTTCTCGGATCCACACTTGCCTATAATGCCGATATTGTTTTGCCAATCGTATCCGATATAGAGATCAGTGTTCCTGCAACAAAGACATTTATAAATCAGTGCGGCGTTTTCCTTTATCTCGCCACGGCATATTCCGGAAAAGGCATTGATCGGATGCGGGAGATACCAGCCCTTATTGAAGACTTTCTCAGGAAGGAAAAAGAACATCTTGGAAAGCTCGCGGAAATATTGAAAAACGAAAGAGATTTGCATGTCCTTGGATACGGCATTATGTATCCCATTGCCATGGAAGGAGCACTGAAAATGAAAGAAGTCATGTACATACATTCCGAAGGGATGTATTCGTCGGAATTTAAACACGGTCCTCTTGCCATAGTCTATGATAACTATCCGGTTATTTTTCTCGCTACAAGCGAAGATAAGGATATGATAATTTCTCATATAAATGAAGTAAAAACGAGAATGGGTAGTGTTTATACACTTGCTCCCTATGATAAAGAGATAGAAGAGATAAGCGACTATTTCATACCGCTGGACAACGCGGAATACTTCACATCACCCATACTTGCCGGAATAGGTTTACAGTTGCTTTCGTATCTTATCGGAGTGAAAAACGGAAGGAATCCGGACAGACCGAGAAACATATCGAAAACCATTACCGTAGATTAATCATATCTTTTTCACAAGCCAGTGCTTTTTTTTGTAATAAAGAAGAAGAATGACGAACTCGGAAATCACGGAAAGATCAATAGCAATCCAAATAAAAACGATATTGTTTTTGAAAAGGATAGAGAAAAGCCATGCCAATCCGAGTTTAACTCCCCAGTTGGAAATCAAAGAAGCAATCATAGGTGGTTTCGTGTCTCCTGAGCCTTGAAATGCGCTTCTAATCATCATATTTACGGCTACGATTAAAATTATGGGGGAAATAAAGCGGAGATAACTTGTTCCCGTGCGGACTACATTCGAAAAATTTTTATAATAAATGGAGCAAATACAAAAAAGAGAAAGGAGAATAACAATTGGATTCCCACGCCAAGATTTGCGGAATGCCATATTGTGCTTTCTGCCTTTCTATGTTGCCCTCTACCGATATGCTGTCCTACAAGAATTGAAGATGCACTTGCAAATCCGTTAAGATAGATGAACATCCATCCGAGAATATTGACACCGATACCGAATCCGGCTATGGCGCCCGTTCCGTAAAGCGATATAATACGATACAGGAGAGTTCCCGTGAGTGGTCTTGTAATTCCCTGCAGAGAGGAAGGGACACCTATGTTTAAAATTCTCCTGATCCATCGAAATGTAATTCGCGTTCTTTTTATAAGTGAAAGAGATATGACCTTGCGATTAATCAAAATTACAACAGAGATTATAAGCCCCAGTAGATTGGAGAGTATGCTTGCTATTGCGGCGCCTCGGATACCCATTCTATCAAAACCGAGCAGTCCGAAGATTAGAATGGGATCAAGAATGATGTTTGTGATATTCACGAATATACCTATAAACATTGCTGTTTTTGTATCACCGATTGCATAGTAAATTGCATTTGTATTGATATACGGAATGAGAAAAAATAATCCTATAAACATTATGCGAAGATATTGAGATGAGTAAATGATAAGTGAGTGTTCGGGTTTGAAAAGTGAGACGATTTGGGTTGCAAAGGGGAAAAGAGATAGGAAGAGAAAAAGAGATAGGACAAAGGACAGAAGAAGCGAATTTATAATTGTATTCTCGATACCTATGGGGTCATCGTTACCTTTAAATCGCGCTATCAAGGCTAAAGTCCCCGAAGATACTGTCATTGCCAGAGGGTATATTATACCCATAATTGCACCTGCAATTGAAACAGCAGCGATCTCAATTTCCCCCAATTTACCTAACCAAAAGAGATCGATTGTGATGAATGTAGTATTTAAAAGGGAACTTACCATTACAGGCCATGCAAGTTGAAGTATACGTTTTTTCATAAAAACATTCTAATGAATGTGGATAAGGTTGTCAAACCAAAAGCGGGATTGAATACATAGGGTTAGTATAGCTGCACAATTCTCCTTAATTACAAATCATAACCATTGACAGAAGTATATAATTATGCTAATATTTCCCGATTAAAAGGAGTTGTTATGAGAAAAAAAGCTGTTTTATCCATAATTTTCGTATTTTTGGCTATGAGTGTATTTGCCGATGGTATCAATCTTTCGAATCTTTCGGGAGTGGATTTATCAACATTGAAAAATCTTAGCGGGGCTAAAAATTCTTTAAAAACTTATTACGGTGATTCTTTGATTTACCTTGATACAACAAACCTTGATACGACAAATATAATGGCAGCGAATAGTTTGGCAGTAGATACGACAAATCGTTTTGAGACTGTTATAGAAAGTACATATAATAGCAATGATTACAATTTTCTTTCTCCGGATTCCCAGAAATTGAGGCAATTCGGGTATGATATTTTTAAACATATAGCTGCTGAAGAGATTGTTGCGAGGAATTTTAGCAATAAGGATTATACCATTGCTCCGGGAGATCAAATAACTATAAATATTACAGGAGAATTGGTAAAACAAGATATTCTCAATGTGGATAATGGAGGTAAAATATTTATACCTAATGTAGGAGATGTAGAGGTTTGGGGTAAAACAATAAAAGATGCTCGCAAAGCGATTAGAAAAGCTGTTTTCAAGAAGTATAGCAATGTAAATGTAGGTGTATCTCTTGGTAATTTACATAATATACAGGTTTATATAATAGGAGAAGTAAAAAGACCCGGTATTTACAACATTTCAGCGATGATGTCCCCCATACAGCTCATATACCTTGCCGGAGGAATTAAAAAAATGGGTACATTGAGGGATATTAAACTGATTTCGAACAAGAGATACAACTTCGATTTTTATAAAATGATCCTACACGGATACAGATATAAAGGGATATATCTTCACTCCGGTGATATTGTTTATGTCCCGCCCATTGGAAAAACAGTTGCACTTTCCGGAGCTATAAAATCACCGGGGATATATGAGTTTAAAAATGGTGAGACATTAAAAAACTTACTGAAATATTCAGGTGGAGAACTGCCATTTGCAGACAAGAAACGTATTCAGATAGTAACAGCAAAGGGGAAAGAGAAAGTAACAAAGGATTACACAGCGGATACATATTTCTTGTTGCTGAACAAATACGGGAAAATAAAATTAAGAGATGGAGATTTCATATCTGTTCCTGTAATGGACAATACGGTTTATGATTATGTGAAGATCGACGGAGCCGTAAAATTGCCCGGAAGATATGCATATAAAAAAGGAATGGATTTGAATACATTGTTAAATTTAGCAGGTGGTGTAAGAAAGGGTGCTTTTCTCGAAAATGCTTTTGTTTACAGATATATTGACGGAACAAGGGATTCGATTATTTCAGTCGGACTGTCCGATATTCTTCAAAATAAAGGTAAATTTATACTTGCAGATTGGGATAGTGTATGTGTCTTTAAAGAAGGAGATATAATCCCAAATGATTCTGTTTATATTTACGGTGCCGTTAAATATCCTGGTCTATATGTGTTAAAACATGGAAAATCATTAAAAAATCTCATAGATATATGCGGTGGATTCAATGAAAATGCATTTGAAGAAGGCGTAATTTTTACGAGAAAACTGAATACTCTGAATCGAGCGAGAACCGATATGTTAATATCGATGAACCAGAAATTGTTGGCTACACAGGCTATTCTCTCCAATGAGAATAACACTATGGACGAGAAGTCAAAAGAGGATTTGATACAATATAGAAATGATTTACTGAAAACAATATCCGGAGCAAAGGACAGAAATAGAATAATTCTAAATGTAAATGATAGCAGCGATGTATATATCAATATCACAAACGGAGATTCAATTTATGTACCGGAAAAGAGTAATACCGTGCAAATCATAGGTGCCGTATATAATCCTGCAACACTAATGTACGAAAAAGGTGAATCTATAAGATATTATCTTGATAAAGTCGGTGGCTTTAAGGGAAATGCGGACAAAAAAGGTATGTATGTTCTTAGAGCTTCAGGAATTGTTGATAAAAACACGAGGAAAATATATCCCGGAGACGCAATTGTTGTACCAGAGCAGTTTGTTCAAAGAACGGACTGGGGTCCCATTATTAGAGATGTTGCTACGATAATTTCACAGCTTGCTGTAGCTGCTGTAAGCGTTTACAGCATAGTGAAGAAATAGAGAGGGTAAGATGGATATTATTAAAGAATATTGGGGGGTATTGTGGAGATTCAAGATATTATTATTAATTTTAATAATAGTCCCTACACTTGTTGCATTATTTATCAATATTAAATCACCCAATATTTACAGGAGTGATTCGAATTTTATTATATCAGATCAGTCTGGACAACTCTCTTCAGGGATGTCGTCCGTGATTAAATCCTTTATGCCAGGGGGAGGGGGGACCAAAAATGTTAATTTATATCAAATAGTTATGGGAGAATTCAATAGTAATACTATGGCCAATGACGTGATCAACAAATTTGATATGATGAAATTTTACAAGGTAAAGTATAAAAGACAGGCTATTCAGAGATTGGAAAAAAATACAGAGATAAAAATTGATGAGCAAACGGGAGTGATTAATCTTAGCTTTTATTCAAGAGAACCGAAATTATGTAGAGATGTCGTTCAATTTTACTTAGAGAGATTAAACAGAATAAATGATGATAGACAATTAACGACAGTTCGTAAACTTATAAAAGTGATAGATCCCCCAAAGATTCCATCAAGAAAGACGTATCCAAAACGAGCTAAAAACATGGTAACTATATTTATTCTTATCTCTATTTTTGCTATATTTTCAATCTTATTTTATTACTATTTTTATCCCAAAATAATGTCTTTTAGTAATTTAGAGAGGAAAACAGGAAAAGATATTAAACTAAAATTTAACAGTGATTATACAATAGATGTTGACAGATTTGTTGAAAGTATTTTAGTTACTGAAGGTAGTAAGATGGTTTATATTACAAGCCCTAATAAAATAAATGGTAAATCATTACTTGCCGATATGATTATCAGAAAGGTGGAGAATAGGGAGAGAGTTTGTGTTATTACTAATAATAGAAAAGTAGAATTGCATGCAAAAGAATATGAGAATATTATCACGTTAAACATTGATGATACTAAAAATAAAGTAGATAATGTATTTATTAACGAACTGAAAAGCAAGTTTAAATTGATATTGGTTGATGGCCCCGATTTCTATGGCGATTCTTATTCGTTTCGGTGGGAATATTTTTCAGATAATATATTGCTCGTCTTGAAGTACAGATATAATTACTACAATGATTATTTTAATTATATAAAAGAAATTAAATCTGATGAAATTAATACTGATAAACTCCTTGTAGCCTATTATTCTTCTAAAAATGATATTTAATATTGTTAAAAAAAATAATTTGATTCTGTGGGATTTTCTATATTGGTCACTTATTATTATTCTATTTGTACTATCCCTATTTTTGCTGAGTTTTAAAAATGGTATTGTATTGTCCTCAGCTCTTATTGTATCATGTATAATTCTATTTTATTCAATAAGTAATAAGAATATTTTATTGTTTTTAATATTCTTTTTTTTAGCGACGTCTATTAGGACACCTGTAAGTATTTCACAATATCAATTTTCGATAAGTGAATTATTTTTATATTTATTATTTTTAATCAGTTTGCCTAAACTCTCTGAGAATTCTTTATATTCAAGCGTTTTAAAAAATAAACCCATAAAAATGTATATTATATATAGTATTACAATGACAATAGCATTGATAATAGATGATTATGGGACATTACGGAGTAATTTGAATGCCTTCAGAATAATGATACTTCCTATAATTCTGTATATTGTGTTACTCGCCGAATTTAATTACAAAAATATTAAGAAAATTATTATAACTTTGATATCAATCGCAATTATTATGGGTGTGATTGGTATTATGCAGAGTATTTTTGGTAAAATGAATATACTACAAAGTGAATTGCAGAGAGACTACTTTTCAATGATTTTAGGAAATAAAATTGGTTTTGCAAAGCCTGCAACCGGGTTATTTGAACATTGGAACTCCATGGCTCTTTATATACAAATATATCTGGTAATTGCATTGGCATTTTCAATGAAGTTGAAGAATAATCTGTATAAAAGGATATCAGTGGTTCTCTTTTTATATTTCTTATTTATTGAGTTGTTGACACTGTCAAGAGGAGGGTATATTTCATCGTTGTTAGGAATAACCATATTATTGTGGGTCAATTCAAAAAGGACAAAAGTGTTAAGTATAATAATACTGTCCTTATTATTAGTCGCAATTTTTGTGTATATAATTCCTAGTTTTAAAGAATATATAGCTCAATTCCAGTCAATGTTTTATAGATTTAATCTTTGGTACAAAGGTTTGCATTATTTGTCATTACATCCTACAAAAATATTTTTTGGTACAGGATGGGAATCTTATCCCGTTATTGCACGCGATGTATTTACCGCTCATAATATTTATTTATTACATTTGGTAGAAATGGGAATATTTAGTTTAATAACATTTTTGGTTTTTATATATTACTTGCTAAAATATTTTTATGATTCTTATATAAATGCAGATAACGATCTTTTGAGTGCTTTAAGTTTAGGTCTATTTGCAGGTTATTTTGGATATTTTATTCATGAATTTATCGAGCACAGTTTTGCAAACTTAATTTTCAGAAACCAGTTAATGATATGGCTAGTTGTATTGTTCATTTTAAATAAGAAAATAGGTCATGAGAAAAATAATAAAAAACTCGGTAATATATAGTTTTTCAGGCACACTCATAAAATTACTCTCTACAATTAATGGTATTATAGTCGCTCGATATTTAGGACCATCGAGTTTTGGCGTTTTTTCTATTGCAAGGGAATATGCAGGTATTTTTGCTCCGTTTAGTGATTTTGGTGTATCTTTATATATAGTGAAAGAGGGGGCTCAGAATAAGAGTTCTATTTCTAAATATTTGAAAGAAATGATTAATTTCAAAATTATATGGAGTTTTTTAATTTTAATAATTAGCGGTGTAATAGCGAAATTTTTATACAATTCTTTTATATTTAGTATAACAATAATATTTATCTTTTCCACAATAGTTTACTATTTTTTAGCGATGTTTAATTCTGTATTTATGGCAAAAAATGAAATTAAGGAAATATCTATCTCCCAGGTCTCGTATTCTAGTATAATACTGCTTATTGTGATATTAATGGTTTTGCTTAACAGGGGACTTTACTTTCTTGTGATTGGAAGAGCATTAATGACACTACTTTTCTCAATAGTTATTTATACAATTGTAAAGGGTAATAACAAGATGTCTTTTTCAATAAAAATTATTGATTTTTCCAAACTAAAGAAAATAATAAATAAATTGTTACCTTATGGTATTTCAACAATACTTTATTTTATATATTTGAAGGTTATAATTATTATTTTATCCTTTATGGTAGATACTCAACAGGTGGGTATTTTTTCATCAGCTTATCAAATTATAGTGGGCATGTATTTTTTGCCCGGTGCTATATTAAGAGTTGTATTGCCTACCATTGCAAGCAGTTTCAAGAATAACAGGAAAGATTATATATCAAAGTTTAATAAAAGTGTGAAATATATAGCGATAATTGGAGCTATATCAGCATCATTCCTTCTTTTATTCTCCTATTATATAACCAAGATACTATACGGAGATAAATATATGATATCTTCAAATTTGCTATCTCTTGGAGCGTTCGCCGTATTTTTTGAGAGTATTAATATAGCACTAGGAAATGGTTTAACTGCAAGTGGTAATCAGAAATACCGGGCAATCACATATGGAGTGGGAACGATATTTGAAATCCTATTTTCCTTTATATTTGTAATAAATTTCGGTGTAACAGGAGCTATAATATCATTATTATGTTCTGAAATATTATTGACGTTCATATTGTTTGGATTTTACAATAAACTGGTTAATAGATTACCAATTAAGGAGTTGTGTAAAACTCCTCTGATTATTATAGTAACTGTGTATTTATTATATGTCTTATTTGGTAGAGTATTGCATGTTTATTAGATGTTTAAAGAATTTATTTAGATATGGGGAAATACTATGAGAGTGTTAATAATAGGACCTATATTACCATACTTAGGAGGGAGAACGACTGGGGGAGTTGCGATGGATTGCACAAATCAAGCGATATATTTAAAAAAAAACAATGTTGAAGTCGCTATTATTGCCCATAACACGTTTTCTAATCAGAAATATCGGCAATATAAGGGAATAAATATATACTATTTCCCCAAAAAAACTTTATTTATGTTGCATTCGATTTATAATTTGATTTCTAATGATTATTTTGCAAAAGTGGTAAAATACACAAAGATAGTTGGTATATTAAAAGCTTTTAAAATGATAGGCAGGATGTATACAATAAAACGTGCGATTAGGGATTTTAAACCAGATCTGATACATATTCACGATGTTATATATTTCCCAGAGATAAAATATTTGACTAATAATATTCCGATAGTAGTAACTGTTCATGCATTGACTTCACTTAGTAGTTTATATACGAGTAAAAGCGAAGTTAGAATTCATAAATTAGTATACAGAAAGTCTTTTAAAGAGTTAAAATATGTGGTTACAGTTAGCGAATATATGAAAGAAAAATTAAATAAACATTATAAAGGACATATACACATTATTAACAATCATGTTGAATTCAACCATAATATCTATAAAATAAGTCCTAATAAAAAAAATGATTATAGTACCTTAATTTATATAGGGCATCTCAAAAAGGGGAAAGGGATATATGATTTAATTAAGGTCGCGAATATATTAAAAAACAAATTAAAGTTCAGGTTGATAATTGTCGGCGATGGAGAAGAGAAATCAAATTTGTATAAAGAGATTAAAAAAAATAAATTAGGTGAAATTGTAAATATTTATGGTCAGGTGGAGCATGAAGAAATTTTTAAGCTTTTAGATTTTGCTGATTTATTTGTTACATGTTCATATGGTGAAACATGGGGGAATGTACTCTTTGAAGCATTTTCGAAAGGTGTGCCTGTAGTAGCATATGATAATACTGTAATGAGAGAGGTAATACCAAACTATGCTGGTTTACTAGCAAAAGATAGAGACTTAGAAGATTTTTCCCAGAAAGTTTTATGTGCTTTAAACACCAATTGGAATCGGAAAAGAATAAAAAGATATGCATATGAGCATTCGTGGGAAAAAGGAATTACAGATTTTATAAATTATTTTAAATATGTTCTTGAAAATGAAGATTATTTAAAGAAGAAACGAAGTAGAAGTTAATATTATTATTTAGGAAGATTTGTGGAAGATCTATTATTTTGATATTGATAAGAATTAATGGCATAAGGCAAGTCCAAAGAAGTATTTAAATGACCTTCTGCATAAAGGAATACTAAAACAGTCCTCTCAGTCTTGTTTAGTTCATCCAAATTCTCTCAGGAAGATTTTGTAGTATTCCGTTATATTTAATTCATTTAAGGAATTACGGATTTTTCATTGGTAAGAAAGATGATAGTACTGTTGTAATCAGGTAAATTTTAGAATATAAAATTGACGAATGTAATCCAGAAAAGATAATTACAGATAGATGTTAGTGATACAATAAAGATTTATAAATATTGATTATTTTTTTTGATATTAATTTGTTATCTAAATATAAAGTGTTTT
>JAACEC010000169.1 GCA_011682715.1 Pseudomonadota bacterium | reverse complement strand
TTCTGCTCTATCATAATACCCTCATAAGAGAAACAACAACTATTGCTATTATTATTGAAAAGATAAAGGCAAGAACATTTCTCAGAATGGCAAATTTTTTCCCGAGAAAAAGCATTTCACCGGGCAAAGAGACAAAGCCAACGGTTACCCACGACACGATAAATGCCGTAACGGCTACGAGGCTGATTCCCTGTTTTAATAATTCACCGCCTATGATGTAGCTATTTATGGGATTTCCGGCAAATACACTTCCCAATGTGGCTCCTATAAGCGGATCGGCAAAGATATTATGCCGGAATATCATAGTCAAATATCGCTTAGGAAAAAGAGCGTTAAATAAGCCAATTAAGATAATAACTCCGGTAATTATCGGTGTGGCAAATAGAATCGACTTTAGTGCTTTCTTTGCAGATTTTCTAATATCCATATATTAATAAACTCCATATGTAATATTATAACATATAAAATATTTGTCAAGTATAAACCTCCCTCAAAATATATCAGAAGATTCTATCTTTTTCAAGTGAATTGCGAAATTATAGATGAAAGACACCTATTTAACTGTTAAGAAATAATTTCAACTATTCATTTTCCTTATCGGAAAAAGCGGCTTTAAATAACTTATAACGACTGAATAAAAACCTCTCTTATTTGCAATAAGTTTTTATTTCCAGCTTTCATATTGTATGTTGAATCACATTGTCTCATAATCCATACCTTTTAAAACCTTGCGATAATATGGAGCCGATAAAATCGTCATACTCTACCCCTTTAAATCTCGCCATTATAGGGAAATCACTGTATACGGGATTTAGTCCGGGGAGTGGGTTTATTTCGAGAAAATAGGGAACCTCCTCTTCATCACAACGAATATCTACTCTTGCTGCATCTCTGCATTGAAGCGATTTATAAGCATTTAAGGAAATCTGAGAAATCTTATTGTAGAGCACATTTCCTTTCATTTCATCAAATAAACTGTAGCTTACTCTTTTAATATAATCGCTCTTATTTTCAATAGAGTATATGTTTTTTATCCCTTTCTTATAAGAAATCTCAAGAATACCAAATATCTGCGGCTCTCTATTACCTATAATTCCCACTGTGAACTCTCTCCCCGAAAGATATTTTTCCATTAGAACAGGTTGCTTATATTTCGACAGCATTTTCTTAACCACTTCCCGCAAAACCTCTCGATCATTAATAATCGAATCATAATGGATTCCCTTGCTGGAGCCTTCCATTGAAGGTTTTACAAACTGTGGAAACGAAACATCTTTCGGGATTTTTATTGCAGAATCAATAACATGATACTCGGGAGTTAAAATACCGTCATACGATACTATTTTTTTTGCAAGAGGTTTATCAAGGGTAATCCCCAGCGTTATCGGATCGGAAAAGAGATACGGGATTCTGAACATTTCACAAATAGTAGGGATTTGCGATTCTCTGCTTCTTCCATATATCCCTTCCGCGATATTGAAAACAAAATCTATATCTCCTGAGGTCAACCTATTTAAGGCCTCTTTTCCAAATTTTATTTTTTCATACCCAAACCCTCTTTTCCTAACAATCTTACCAATGGCATCAATAGTGTCTTCCGTATCAAATTCACAGTATTTTTCATATATTTCTTTGTTATCCGTTTTAGGTTTCGGATTATAAATTATTCCTATTCTCATTTTGTGCCTCTATTTATGCTAAAAGCATAACTTGATTACTGGTTCCCTTTATAGGGATATCTGTATAGCTCGCCCTTATAATTTTTTAAAACAATCTCACCATTATCCACTCCGACGATATAATTGGGGACAAGAGGCACCTTCCCTCCTCCTGTAGGAGTGTCTATTATAAAATGAGGGATTGCAAGCCCTGAAGTCCAACCTATAAGCCCATTGAGAATCTCTATTCCCTTCTCAATATCCGTTCTGAAATGAGATGTTCCTTTTACTAAATCCATCTGAAACATATAGTAGGGACGAACTCTAATTTTTAAAAGTCCAGTAAACAGTGCTTTCATTGTTTCTACACTATCGTTTACCCCCTTCAAAAGTACGGTCTGATTCCCCAACGGTATACCGTGATCCGCCAACATTTCACATGCTATTCTCGCCTCTTCCGTTAATTCCCTGGGGTGATTGAAGTGGGTATTGATATATACGGGATGGTATTTTTGTATTATGCGGCTCAATTTTTCCGTAATTCTCATCGGGTATGTACATGGGATTCTGGTCCCGATTCTTATGATTTCCACATGTTTAATTCTTCTGATTCGCATCAAGATATAGTCTATGGACTCATCACTTAACATTAAAGGATCACCTCCTGAAAGTATAACATCTCTAATCTCATCATGTTGTTCAATGTAATTAAACCCCATTTCAAGCGTTCTCTCCGAAATTTCCGGATATGAAGGGTTTTTCTTCCCCACTTTTCTTTTCCTGGTACAAAATCTGCAATACATTGCACATCTGTTTGAAACAAGGAACAGAACTCTATCCGGATATCGATGAACCAAGTTGGGCACCGGGCTCATGGATTCCTCACTGAGAGGATCATTTTTCCCTTCATCATCCAGTTCCCTTATATCGGGAACAGACTGAAGATAAATAGGGTCTCCCTTATCTTTAATCAATCCGTAATAATAAGAATTAATAAACATTGGATACCGTTTTACTACCCTTTCAAGCCGGATTTTTTCATCCTGCGACAACAGTCCGATTTGATCGGGTTTCACAAAACTCTCACTAATCAAATTTTTGTAGTACGAAGGGGGCTTTGCCTTTTTA
>JAACEC010000032.1 GCA_011682715.1 Pseudomonadota bacterium | reverse complement strand
CCCTGAAGTGCGGGAACCTTGTTCTTTTTGATGATTTTCTTTCTACCTTTTCTTACAAGTTGATTAAGAGTCGGCATCTTCTTTTCCTCCAATATTTGCATTGTTATCTTCGTCTGTTTTTTCTTCTTTGTTAAATATATCCTTAGCTACTCTCTGCCACTTTCTGAATCCGGTACCGGCGGGAATAAGATTGCCCATAACGACATTTTCTTTTATCCCCAGCAACTCGTCGACCCTTCCTTCAATGGCAGCTCTGGCAAGCACGGATGTTGTTTCCTGAAATGATGCGGCCGAAATGAAGCTCTCCGAAGAAATAGATGCTTTTGTTATACCGAGAAGAACCGGTTCGAATACGGCTGGTGTACCGCCCTCTCTAACGATTTCCCTGTTCTCGATAACCACTTTCTTCTTATCCACAACCATCCCTTCTATGTAACTCGTATCTCCGTTCTTTATGATCTTCACCTTTTGTAACATCTGTTTAATTATTGTTTCGATATGTTTATCATTTATTTTTACGCCCTGGAAGGCATAAACGGATTTCACATCGTTCACGAGATAATTGCCAAGACTAAAAATCCCTTTTATACGCAAAATATCATGAGGGTTAATGGGGCCTTCGCAGAGTTTTTCTCCGGCATTTATTCTTTCTCCGTCATGTACGAAAAGATGTCTACCATAGGGAATCTTGTGTTCTTTCTTTTCACCCTCAAATCCCTCAATGATAATCTTTCTCGAACCTCTTCTCGAAGGACCGAATTTAACGATACCGTTTATATCACTTACAATGGCAAAATTTTTCGGCACTCTCGCTTCGAAGAGTTCCGAGACACGAGGTAAACCGCCTGTGATATCAACGGATTTACCGGTTTCTTTCGTCAACTTCACAACCGCTTCTCCCGGATGTATTTTCTGGCCATCTTTGACACTGAGATACGCGCCTATCGGAAGTGCGTAACCGCCGAGCTTTTCGCCCTTATCATCGTAAATATCTATCTCCGGCATCAAGACCTTTTCCCTGTGCTCAATTATTCTAAAAGTCTTGTTTCCGCTTATGATCTCTTCCTTCAATGTTACTCTGGGCTTGATATCCACAAAGCGGACCGTACCCTCATACTCGTTGATAATGTACGTGTTGTAGGGATCCCATTTGTATACGATAGTCCCCGTCTTTACCTTTTCTCCGTTCTTAAGGGTGAGATTGGCACTGTAGGGTATATCGTATTCAACTTCCTTATTATCCGATATAAAACGAATTTTGCCTTCGCGTGAGGTAACAATCGTGTTGCCATCTTTATCTTCAACGCTTCTCACCTTAATCAGTTTTACCTTACCGTCAAAAGGAGCACGAATAATCGGTTGTTCCGTAATCCTGGACGATGTACCGCCTGTGTGAAAGGTCCTAAGCGTTAACTGAGTCCCCGGTTCACCGATACTCTGGGCAGCCATGACACCTACGGCTTCTCCCACTTCAACGAGTCTCCCCGTGGCGAGATTTCTGCCGTAGCACTTTCTGCAAACGCCTCTCTTTGCTTCACACGTGAGAACCGACCTGATTTTTACCTCTTCGATACCGCTCTCCTCGATTGCCTTTGCAATTTCTCTCGTGATCTCTTCATCCTCTTTAACGAAAACCTCCTTCGTTATGGGATGAATAATATCTTCGGCAGCGTATCTACCGGCAATTCTCTCGGATAAACTCTCTATAACCTTACCCGTTCCCTACCCGTTCCCGGCTCCACAAGCGCTTTCCTTTTTATGCCGAGAATCGTACCGCAATCCTCTTCCGTTACTATGATATCCTGTGCAACATCCACCAAACGTCTTGTCATATAACCGGCTTCCGATGTCTTGAGAGCTGTATCGGTAAGCCCTTTTCTCGCTCCGTGTGTGGATATGAAGTACTCGAGCACCGTCATCCCCTCTTTAAAGTTGGAGATAATCGGTGTTTCTATAATCTCTTTACCGGTAAGTTTCTTCTGTGGTCTCTGTATGAGTCCTCGCATCCCGGCAAGTTGTTTTACCTGATCACCGCTTCCTCTCGCTCCGGAATTCCACATCATAAAAATAGGATTGAATCCGTCTCTGTCCTTCTTTATGTTCTTTTCCATTTCCGATGCGATCTTGTTTGTAGTATCCGTCCACTTGTCGATGATCATGTTGTAACGTTCTTTTTCCGTGATCAGTCCTTTACTGTGTTTCTCGTTTATGTCATCGACTTCCGCAAAAACCTTATCAAGAATCTTCTTCTTTCCTTCGGGAACCTTGATGTCGTCCACGCCGAAAGTGAGACCGGATTTTGTTGCATATTTGTACCCCATCTCTTTGATGTTGTCGAGGAGTTTTACCGTTCTGTAAATACCAATTGAAAAATAGGCATTTTTAACGATTTTTGCAAGAGTTTTTTTGTCAAGCAATTCGTTCAAAAACCTCATTTCATCAGGTAAAATCTCATTGAAGAAAACCCTGCCTGCTATCGTATCTATAAATTCACCTTTAAATTTGTACTTGATTCGTGCATGAATATCAAGAGCTCCGGAATCCACGGCATAATGCAGTTCGTCCACATCATCGAAGTACTTTCCCTCACCCTTCGCATGGGGTTTTTCCTTGGTAATGTAGTAACAACCGAGAACGATATCTTGTGTCGGAGAAACCACCGGTTCTCCGTTTGCTGGTTTGAGAAGGTTATTTGCCGATAACATAATCGTGCTAGCTTCCAATTGTGCTTCGAAAGAAATTGGCAGATGTATTGCCATTTGGTCACCGTCGAAATCGGCATTAAATCCAACGCAAGCAAGCGGATGAAATTTAATCGCTTTCCCTTCCACAAGAACCGGCTGAAATGCCTGAATTCCCAGACGGTGCAATGTCGGTGCTCTGTTAAGAAGAATAGGATGATTCTTTACAACATTCTCGAGAATTTCCCATACTTCCGGAGCATTCTTCTCAAGCAGTTTTTTCGCCCCTTTAATACTGGAAGCATAATTTTTCTCTTCCAATTTCCTTATTATAAAAGGCTTAAAAATCTCAAGGGCAATTACCTTTGGTAATCCGCACTGGTAGAGTTTAAGTTCCGGATCTACGGCAATTACCGAACGAGCGGAATAATCGACTCTCTTCCCAAGCAGATTCTGTCTAAATCTCCCCTGTTTCCCTTTTAAATTATCAGACAAGGATTTCAAAGGCGTGCCGTTTCTCTGTTTTATGGGTCTTACCCTTCTGGAATTGTCTACCAGTGCGTCCACAGCTTCCTGCAACATACGTTTTTCGTTTCTCAAAATAAGATCGGGCGTGTTAATTTCCATCATGTGTTTGAGCCTATTGTTTCTCGTTATCACACGTCTGTACAGATCGTTCAAATCACTTGTAGCATATCTGCCCCCCTCAAGAGGGACCAACGGTCTCAAATCGGGAGGAATAACCGGTAATACGGTCAGAACCATCCATTCGGGTCTGTTACCCGATTTTGCAAAAGCCTCGACGATCTGTAGTCGCTTTAACATCTTTTTCTTTTTTTCAACAGAATTTTCCAGCTTCAGTTCCGTTTCCAATTCCGCACTCAATTCGTCGAGATCAATATCGACAAGAAGCTTTCTGATTCCTTCGCCTCCCATCAGTGCTTCGAATTCGAATCCCTGCTCTTTTAATTCGTTGTAGCGGGATATTCTTATAACATCGCCGATTTTCAAATCCGTATTTCCCGAGTCGGTTACTACGTAGGAGTCATAATACAGGACACGGACCAAATTATTGGTTGGCATATTGAGGATCAATGCAATGTAACTCGGAGACGTTTTATAAAACCAGATATGAGCAACCGGCGTTGCGAGAGTAATATGCCCCATTCGCTCTCTTCTGACTTTGCTTGTCGTAACCTCGACACCGCATTTTTCACAAATTATTCCCCTGTATTTCGCATGCTTGTACTTTCCGCAGGCACATTCGTAGTCTTTGACCGGCCCGAAAATTCTTTCACAGAATAATCCGCCCTTTTCGGGCTTCTGTGTTCTATAATTTATTGTTTCAGGCTTTTTCACCTCGCCGTGAGACCATTGTAAAATCGTTTCCGGAGAGGCAAGCCTGAGAGCAATATAATCGAAATCTCCAGGTGATAATGGTCTTTTCCCAAACTCTAAGTTCATCTTTCCTCCGATTGAGTCTGTTCTTCCTTACGCAATTCCACATCAATTGCCAAACCGTTCAGCTCCTTCAGAAGAACATTAAATGACGCAGGCAATCCCGGTTCGGGGAAATTTTCCCCTTTTATGATAGATTCGTAAAGCTTTGTTCTCCCGGGGACATCATCCGATTTAACAGTAAGCATTTCCTGTAGCGTGTAAGCCGCTCCATACGCCTCCAGTGCCCAAACTTCCATTTCACCGAATCTCTGTCCTCCGAATTGAGCTTTTCCGCCCAGGGGTTGTTGAGTTATCAATGAGTAAGGACCCGTGGAACGTGCGTGAATCTTATCTTCAACCATATGAATCAATTTCATCATGTAGATGTAGCCCACAGTTACCCTATCGTCAACCAGCTCACCGTTGAGCCCGTCATATATAGGTAACTTACCGTCTTCCGGTAATTTTGCCTTTTTCAAATAAAATTTTATCTCATCTATTTTGGCACCCTCGAAAACGGGTGTTGCAAATTTTATTCCCAGCACTTTCCCTGCCCAACCGAGATGTGTTTCCAAAATCTGTCCGACATTCATTCTTGACGGAACACCAAGGGGATTGAGAATGATATCAACCGGCCTGCCATCGGGCAGATACGGCATATCCTCTATGGGAACCACTTTAGAGATAACCCCTTTATTCCCGTGCCTACCGGCCATTTTATCCCCGATTTGAAGATTTCTCTTCTGGGCAACAAAAACCTTAACCCTCTGCAAAGTTCCATAGGAAAGATAATCACCAACTTCTATTTTTTCCAACTTGGCATCCGTTTCGGTGTATAGCGAATTGACAATCTCATTATACCTCGAAACGATCTCCATAACCTTTTTAGATTTCTTTGCAACGAATTCTTTCTCGAATACGAGGGAGCTAAGATCCCATTTATCTATGTGCTTTTTGCTTATTTTTTGCCCGGCTTTCAAAACCGTGCTACCGTATTTATCTTTTATATCTTTCTTTACGGTAAGTTCTTCAAGCAGATTCGTGAGAATGTGTTTCGCTTCTCTTCTGTATTTAGCCTCTTCCTTATCCCGTTCTTTCTTAATCTCCTCTATCTGTTGTTTCAGCTTTCTCTTTGAGCGGGAACTCTTCGAAGCCCTTGACAGAACCTGTGCTTTAACAACTATACCGTGTACTCCCGGTGGGACTCTCAGCGACGTATCTCTTACATCTGCGGCTTTTTCCTTAAATATAGCTCTCAGAAGTCTCTCTTCCGGTGTAAGTTCGCTCTCTCCTTTGGGAGAAACTTTACCTACAAGTATATCTTCGGGCCCGACTTCCGTACCTATCTGAACAATACCCTTATCGTCAAGATGCATCACGGTTTCATTGCTTACATTCGGTATCTCACGGGTTAATTCTTCGGGACCGAGCTTTGTTTCTCTAACTTCCGTCTCAAACTCCTGAATATGCACCGAAGCAAACACGTCATCCCTTACGAGCCTTTCACTTATAATTATGGCATCCTCAAAGTTGTATCCGTACCACGGCATAAATGCAACGAGAACGTTTCTTCCGAGAGCCAACTCTCCTTTATCCACGGATTGTCCGTCTGCAAGGAGTTGCCCATCTTCAACATGCTCTCCTTCATCTACTTTAGGAACCTGAATAATCGATGTATCCTGGTTTGTCCTCTTCATGAATGTAAGTTTGTATCTATCCAATTTGTCCCTTTCGAAATAATTCTCGCCCAAACCGTCCGGTTCTACAATAACCTCTTTAGATGTAACTTTAACAATTTTCCCCGCTCTGCGAGCAAAAATCGCCGCTTTTGAGTCTCTTGCTACCAACGCTTCCATTCCCGTTCCGACAATGGGGGCTTCAGGTCTTAATAGAGGTACGCTCTGCCTCTGCATGTTCGACCCCATTAGAGCCCTGTTGGCATCATCATGTTCAAGGAATGGAATCAGTGTAGCCGCAATACTCACCAACTGAGCCGGAGTCACATCCATATAGGAAACCTCGTCAACAGTGGTTCTCGGGAAGAACCCTCTCCACCTTGCGAGAACGTGTTCAGCCTTAAACGTTCCGTCCGGATTAAGCGGGGCATTTGCCTGAGCTATTTTTACCATCTCTTCGGCATCGGCATCGAGGTAATGAATTTCATCGGTAACTTTACCCTTAACAACTTTTCTGTAAGGTGTTTCAATAAGCCCAAGATGGTTGACTCTGGCGAGACTCGCCAATGAAACGATAACACCGATGTTCTGACCTTCAGGTGTTTCGATAGGACAAATCCTGCCATAGTGAGAATAGTGAACATCTCTGACTTCGAATCCTGCTGTTTCTCTCGTCAAACCGCCTGGACCAAGAGCCGAGATTCTTCTCTTATGCGTTAATTCGGACAGCGGGTTAATCTGTTCGAGAAACTGACTTAACTGACTGGTCGTAAAGAAGTTAAGAATTATATTTGAAATAAATCTTACATTTACAAGCTCCTTGGGACTTATCGTTTCGACGTCCTTAAGTAGCATCTTTTCTTTGATAACCTTTGCCGCCTTGGCAAGAGCTATGGAAAATTGATTTTCCAACAACTCGCCGACTCTCTTTACACGTCTTGACGCGAGACTGTCTATATCATCCGTCGTAGCATCGGGAGCACCCTTCTGCAGCTTCAGGAAATATTTTATGATATTTATGATATCTTCCTTTACAAGTGTTTGCTCCTTAAAATCCGTCCCGAGCTTTTTATTAATTTTGTATCTCCCTATTTCCGACAAGTTGTATCTTGTGTTATCAAAATAGGTGTTTTCAATGTACTGTAATGATATTTCCTTGTTGGCGGCCGTGCTTCCCTTTAGAAGGAAATACATCTTTTTTGCTGCCTCTTCCTGATCGGCAACGGCATCTTTTCTCAATGTATTTACAATCAAAGAAACGTCTCTCTCGTTTTCGGACTCGGCGACAAGTCTGATCTTTTTGATGTTATTCGATTTCAACCTGAACAAGACTTCAGGTGTTATTCTTCTTGCCGCAGGTTCGATTATTTCACCTGTTTCTTCATTAAAAACATCCTTGAATATTATCCTTCCGAGTAACGGCGAATCGGAATAATCCGATTCTTTTATGTTTAATTTTGCCCCTTCGTTTGCGAAAAACAGCGATAATATCTTCTCACTTGTATCATATCCCAGTGCCTTCAGAAGCATCGTAATTGGGAAGTTTTTCTTTCTGTCAAGATTAATATAAATAATGTCCTTGGAATTTATACCCAGTTCAATCCATGCACCCTTATACGGTATTATCTGTGCGGTGAAAAGCATTTGATCACCTATTGTACCACTTTCGTTAAAAAAGAGTCCGGGCGATCTATGTATTTGATTAATGATAATTCGTTCGACACCGTTTATAATAAAACTGCCGCTTTCGGTCATCATGGGGATATCTCCGAAGTAAATCTCCTGCTCAACGGTATCCCTGTGGACCATTTTTTCACCGTGCTGCTCGTTAATAGTCAAACGAATCGTAAGATATAGAGGCACGGAGTAGTTTGCTCCTTTCTCTTGTGCCTCTATACAATCATATTTGGGTTTTGCTAACCTATAAGATTTATACTCGAGAATAAATCTTCCGTATATATCCTCTATAGGAAATGCTCTTCTTAAAACCGCTTCTAAACCTTTGTTTTCCCTATTCTCCGGTTCAACATCCTGTTGCAAAAACTCATGAAAGGAATCAAGCTGTACACTCAAAAGATTAGTTATAGGTATATGGTAACCAATTTTTGAAAAATTAACTCTTTTTTTATTCATTGTATTATTCAATGAATACTCCTTTTATTTTAATTTTACTTAATCTCTACTGTTGCGCCAGCCTGCTCTAATTTTTCCTTTACTTGTTCCGCTTCTTCCTTTGAGACTCCTTCTTTAACCGGTTTTGGTGCACTTTCTACAAGTTCTTTGGCTTCCTTGAGTCCCAATGAAGTCAACTCTCTTACGGCTTTGATAACCTGAATCTTTTTCTGTCCGAAATTGCTGAGTATAACGTCGAATTCTGTTTTTTCTTCTGCAGGAGCCGCTGCCGCACCACCGGGTGCTGCTGCCGCCACTACCTGAGCTTGTGCTGAGACACCGAATTTATCTTCCAATTCTTTTACGAGCTCTGCAAGTTCCAGAACCGTCATCTTCTCTACCATTTCGATTATTTTTGTTGTTGCTTCTGACATTTTTTCCTCCTATTTATTATATTTTTTCCTTTTCTTGTCTAATTGCATCCGTAACTCTAACAAATTTTGCCAGAATTTCATTAAGCGTATATGCAAAACCACTTATGGGTGATTGCAATACCCATACAAGTTTCGACAGCAAGTCCTCTTTCGAAGGCAATTTTGCTATCTGTTCTACCTCATCGGCACCAAAAATGGTACCGTCGAGATACGCCATTTTAAACTCGGGCTTACCTACATCTTTCAAAAACTTGCTGATAATCTTAGCCGGGGAAACGGGGTCATTGTCAGCGAAAGCCACTGCTGTTGATTTCGTAAAAAACTCTTCGGGAACCTCGACTTTATTTTTTTCAAAAGCTCTCTTGAGAAGAGAATTCTTTACAACCCTGTAAGATACTCCGGCTTCTCTCAGCTCTCTGCGAAGGCGAACATCATCATTTACCTTTATCCCTTTATAATCGGTAAGGTAAACCGCTTTCGCTTCAGACATATCTTTCGCTAACTTTTCTACGAATTCCTTTTTTTCTTGCTTATTCATAGTTTCTCCTCTACTTCTTCATCAAAGATTGAATATCTTTAGGGTCGATTTTAACCCCGACACCCATAGTACTGGAGAGTGTGACAGAACGAAGATATGTTCCCTTCGCAGCCGAAGGTTTCAACCTCACTATCTCTCTGACAAGCTCGATAATATTCCCTTTAATTTTATCTTCTTCAAAAGATGCTTTTCCCACAATAGCATGAACTATACCGGTTTTATCGTTCCTGAAACTGATCTTACCCTTTTTTACCGCTTTAACGGCACCGGCAATATCCTCGGTGACCGTTCCTCTCTTTGGATTAGGCATAAGCCCTTTGGTTCCGAGAACTCTTCCGAGTTTTCCTATCTTTCTCATCATTGCGGGAACCGCAATAACGACATCGAAATCAAACCAGCCGCCGGCGATTTTTTCGATCAATTCGTCGGAACCCCCATAATCGGCACCTGCATCAATAGCTTCTTTCGCTTTGTCTCCCTCTGCAAATACGAGTACCTTAACGGTTTTACCCGTTCCATGAGGAAGCATTACACTACCCCTTACGATCTGATCCGATTTTTTCGGGTCAATACCCAATCTTACGGCGGTCTCGACTGTCTCATCGAATTTCGCCGTAGCCGTATTCTTTACAATCTTAACCGCATCTTCAAGGATATATAGCTTCTCTCTGTCTACTTTTTCCGCAATTTGTCTATATCTCTTACCATGTTTCATACACAACCTCGTCAGCCTTCGATTAAAACACCCATACTTCTCGCCGTTCCCGCAATAATGTTCATCGCGGTTTCAACGGAAGAGGCGTTTAAATCTTCCATTTTTTTATTTGCAATTTCTTCCAGTTGTTTCCTCGTAATTTTTCCTACCTTTTCCTTATTAGGCTCACCCGAACCTTTGTCAAGTCCGGCAGCTTTCTTTATCAAAACCGATGCAGGGGGAGTTTTCGTGATAAATGTGAAACTCCTGTCCTTATAAACAGTTATGACAGCAGGGATAATCGTATCACCCTCTTTTGCTGTTTTTGCATTAAAGGCTTTGCAAAAATCCATGATATTAACACCATGCTGTCCTAACGCAGGACCAACTGGAGGAGCCGGCGTAGCTTTACCAGCTGGAAGTTGCAATTTTATAAATCCTATAACTTTTTTCTTTGCCATTAAAATCCTCCGTTATAATACTTCTACTTGACTAAACTTTACTTCTATCGGTGTTGTTCTTCCGAAAATATTCACCGAAACTTTTAATCTCTCTTTCTCGATGTTTATCTCCTCGATATTTCCGGAAAAATCTGCGAAAGGTCCGTCTATTATCTTAACGGAATCGCCTACCTTGAAAGGTAGTTCGGCGGACATACCGCCCTCTTTCCCCTCTTCCATAAGATTTAATATATTCTGGACCTCGTTACCGCTTAAACTCATGGGAGAGTACTCGGAACCTAACACCGACATTACACCGTTTACCGAACTTATCGCATTCAAAACCCTCTTGTCAGGCTCCATATCGACAAGTATATAACCGGGATAAATCCTTTTCTCCATGACGATTCGTTTTCCGCCTCTTATCCTCGTTACGTGGGTAACCGGTATAACAATATCTTTCACATACTCATTGAGGTTGTTGATTTCTATCTTCTTCTCTATGAGTTCTTTAATTTTCTTCTCTTGCCCGGAAAACACATGAACTACAAACCAAGACATTATTACCTCACAATAAGAGCCATAAGTTTTCCGATGACAAGATCAGTAAGTCCTACAAAAATTCCTAACAGTATCGATATTACAATCACTATGACCGTAGAGCCCATTAGCTCGTTCCTCTTCGGCCATATGACCTTGGACATTTCGACTTTAACCTCGTATATTCAGTTTTTTAATCATGTTATTATAAAGCTCGTTCCTCACGGCAATTTCGCTCAATATTGATATTCCAAGATTACAGGAAACTGCATTTTTTATAGCCTCAAAATTGTTAAATTCATAAGACACAATAGGTTCAATACCAATTTTTTTAAGTTTTATATTTAATCTCTGACGCGTAATTGAATTTTTATCCATCATTATAAAAGATTCGCCCTTTATTTCATCAAGATTTACATATTTTCTATGAGCAAATTTATGTTGAGGCGAACATACAAAAATCAGTTTGTCCTCAATAATTTTTTTAATCTTAATGGATTTATTTGTTTTTAACGGCAGCCATTCTATTAGACCCATTTCAATCTGAGAACTTTTGAGTCTACTGATCACGTCCATACTGCTGCCTATAAAAAGATCCATCTCCACATTCAGACACTCCTTTTTAAAATCAGCCATAATTTGTGAGAATATATAATTTCCTATGGTAGTGCTGACACCTATGGATATTTTATCTGTCTCAAGATTTTTTATATTTTCTAAATATAGCTGTGCATCGTTGAGTATATCAGTTGCTTTCTTGGTATATTTATACAGTTCTCTGCCTTCTTTAGTTAAATAAAGTTTTCTATTCTGCCTCAAAAACAGCCGGACTGAAAATTTAGATTCAATATTGCTTATAGCTTGACTCACCGCAGACTGTGTTATGAACATATATTCCGCACTTTTGCACATATTGAGTGTTTCCGCAACACTATTAAATATTATAATATGTCTCAAACTTAAATCTAATAATTTCATAAGTTTTACTAATACTTAAACTAAATATTTCTAATTTGATATTATAAATGTTTTGATCTATGCTT
>JAACEC010000168.1 GCA_011682715.1 Pseudomonadota bacterium | reverse complement strand
GATTGATACATAGATGAAGCGACTATTTGAAACCCGATGAGTGGAAAAGCCGCTGTTATTATGCGTAGAGCACCGCTTCCCATTTCGATTAATGTGACATTTTTACTGAATAACGATATGAAGAATGCAGGAAAAAGGTACAGTATAACAAAACTCAATGTGGAAATCAAACTTGCCGCAATGATAGAGTCCTTTATCACCTCTTTCACCCTCTCGTACAATCCCGCTCCGTAGTTAAAGCCCACAATAGGTTGCAATCCTTGAGCAATACCGAACATTGGCATGTATGCGAGCATCAAAAGTCTTTGTATTACACCGTAAACGGCAATTCCCATATCACCTCCGTAAACGGAAAGTAATTTGTTCAGTATGATTATCGTTATGCTTCCCACAACCTGTCTTGCAAAAGCCGATGAACCAATGGCAAAGATCTCCTTGATGATATGCCATTTTAATTTTAACTTCTTGACATGAAATTTGATAATACTGAATTTACTGCTGAAATAGTAAAACTGAACAACTGTCGTAATAAATTTTGCAATCACCGTAGCAATTGCCGCACCGGCAACGCCCATATGAAGACCAAAGATGAATATCGGATCGAGAATAATATTTATAATCGCCGAAGTAAGCATGGTTATCATCGCCATATTAGCATTCCCTTCAGCTCTGATTATATTGTTTGTTACCATTGTGAACAATGTAAAAAAGATTCCGGAAAGAATAATCCGTAAATATACAACCGAATAACCGATTATATTCTTTGATGCACCGAAAATCCTAAGTATTTGCGGAGCGAAAATGACCGATGGAACACCTATAATTACACCAAGCAGCACTGTCAGAGAAAGGGCGTTACCCAATGTAGCTTCAGCGCCTTCTATATCCTTTGCTCCCCATCTTCTCGAAATTATCGAAGCACTACCGATTCCTATGGAAAGCGATACTGCCATAACAATCATCTGAATGGGAAATGCAATGGAAATGGCAGCTATACCACGAACACCAACGCTTCTTCCGACAAAAATCGTGTCCACGACATTGTACAGAGCATTGACAATCATTCCGATCATTGCAGGAATAGAAAGTTTGAGGAGAAGACTCCAAATCTTCTCCTCAGTCAACATTTTAGTTCTTTTGTGCATAACCGGGTAATTTTATATATTTTGTGATTTAATTCTTTCGATTAAATACCTTGCCTTGGGGAATCTTTCATGTATGTAACGTTTGGCACTTTGCACCTTTTCTTCGCTGTATTTCGCATTTTTCAGCATAAATATCGCAATTGTTATAATTGCTGTAATTTCTATCAAATCGCTTTCGTAATACTCTTTTTTGTCATGGTTCGATTCCTCCTTCAGAAGTTCCACAAGTGATTTGAGCTCGTTTAGCAAATCTTTCGTTTTATTGACATAATCGACCAATCCTCGCTCTGTTTTTTCAAGTGCTTCTTCCATGAATTTGAAATACAAACCGGATGTAACGGCTCCTATGGCTGCAACAACCTGCAACTGCGTAGTTCCCTCATAAATATTGGTGATTCGTATATCCCTATACAAACGCTGAATTTTAAAATCTCTCATGTATCCGGTACCACCATGGATCTGTAAGGAATCATAGCATATCTTGTTACCGACTTCCGTTAGATAAAACTTCGACAGAGGAGTAAGAAATCCGGCTAATTTATTGTAGTGCTGATACAGCTTTCTTATGGATCTATCACCGGTGGAAGCATACTCCTTCTCGTAAATCTTTTTATAATCCATGGCAATAGCCGTGTTGCATAACAAAGCTCTCATACCGTCCAGTTCCATCTTCATATCATCGAGCATACGTTTAACCATCGGAAAATTTATGATACTTTTACCAAACTGTTCTCTTTCCTCAGCATAGGCATACGCCTCTCTGAAAGCCTCTTCGCTTATTCCGAGAGCCTGTGCGGAGACTGCAAGTCTTGCCCCATTCATCAATGACATCACATACTTAATGAGGCCATAGCCCTTCTTTCCCACAAGTTCGGCTTTTGTTCCGTGAAATTCCATTTCACATGTGGGAGAACCGTGAATTCCGAGCTTTTCTTCGATCCTTCTGATTTGGACCGTTTCATCCCTTTCGATTACAAACATGGACAGTCCCCTCGCATCCGTTGTTCCCTCCTCACTTCTCGCGAGGACAAGCGAAATATCGGCATTACCGTTTGTTATAAAACGTTTTACACCGTATAATCTGTAACAATTTTCTTTTTCATCCCAAACGGCTTTTGTCCTTACCGATTGTAGATCACTCCCGGCATCCGGCTCGGTTAGTGTCATTGCTCCGGTGGATTCCCCTTTTGCGAAAGCCGTACAGTATTTATGTTTTTGTTCTTCCGAACCGAATTCGTTTATCGTTTCGCCGATATCCTGTAATCCGAAAAAATTCATCTGGCTTCCGTCCGCTCGAGAAACAATTTCTATCATCATAACATAAACCAGTGCGGGGAAATTAAGGCCGAAATATTCCCTGGGTAACATTACACCGTTAAGCCCGGCTTTTTTTAGCATCTCAAGGTTTATTTGAGTCCCCTTTGCATATGTAACCTCTCCGTTATTAAATCGGGCACCTTCTTCGTCAACGGAATCAGCATTTTCGGCAATAATCTCACCGGCAATCTTTCCGAGTACATTCAAGCTGAGTTTATAATTTTCTATTGCGTCATTGTAATTCTCAGGGGCAAAATCATACTTTTTTGCTTCCTCGTAATTTTTTTCATATAAACTTACAAGCTCACTCAAATCGTAATTGTTCAGATAAAATTTGATATCCTTATTATCATCATAATAGTTTGCCATATCGCTCTCCTATTTCCCCAATTCTTTATACATATTTATCATCATCGGCAATACTCTATTCAAGTCGCCGACTATTCTGACATGGGCAATGTCAAATATGGGGGCATCGGGATCGATATTCACCGCTATAATAGTTCCCGATTGTTCCATTCCGACCCTGTGTTGAACGGCACCGCTTATCCCGAACGCAAAATAAACCTTTGGTTTTACAACGGTACCCGTTTGCCCTATCTGATGATCCTTCCCTATATAACCTGCGTCTACGGCCGCCCTCGATGCACCGACTTCGGCCTTTATGAGCTTTGCAAAATCAAACAATTTCTGAAAATTTTCCTTGGAGCCTACTCCGGCACCACCGGCAACTATTATATTTGCACCTTTCAAATCAACGGTTTTTTCCTTTAGCATACGGTCCAAAATCTTCAATTTTTCGTCTTCGGGTGATTCATCAAGTGTGATTTTGACCACTTCACCTTTCCTCGAGTAATCCGGCTCGATTAAGTGCATTACCCCCTCTCTCACGGTAGCCATCTGAGGATGCATTTCGGGATTTACGATTGTAGCAATTATATTCCCGCCCCATGCAGGTCTAATCTGGTAGAGAAGGTTTGTCCACTTCTTCTTCATGTACTCAAAATCGCCGATTTGCAGATCCGTACAATCCGCTGT
>JAACEC010000167.1 GCA_011682715.1 Pseudomonadota bacterium | reverse complement strand
TCATCATTACTAACAAGAACATTTATAATTTGGACCTTCCCCTTAACCGATTTGGAAGAGGAAATAATCGGAATGATAAAATTATGGATTGCCTGAAAGTTATCGATGATTGTCGTGTCGAGAAGTTTTGAAATTACCTTTGTAATACAGAATCCGTGCTCCTTGAAAATTTCAGTTCCTTTTTTTACTATTATTCTGTTATCACCGATTAAAGGTACCTTATCGGCAATTGTCCCGAATGTCGCTATCATAACGAGGTCTTTTTGAACCGAATAAAACTGGGAAGAAGATAGATTCAAATACTTCTTTGCTATGGCTTCGGCAAAACGAAACGCTACTCCGGCACCGCTGTATTTATCGTTTTTACTGATTACCGGATTGATCCTCGCCACCGCATTCGGTAAACTCGTGTGCGTGATGTTGTGATGGTCCGTTATAATTACATCCATCCCCCTCGCATTTGCATGTTCAACTTCATCGACATCACTAATTCCGCAATCAACAGTTATGATAAGATTTACTCCTTTGTCCGCATAGTAATCAATCACCTTTTCGTTCAGACCGATTCCGTGTTCCGAACGGGATGGGATAAAGTATGACACATTGGCTCTTATGTCTTTCAAAAATTTGTAAAGAATTGCCGTGGCTGTCATACCGTCCGCATCTTCATCACCCCAAATAATAATTGTCTCGTTGTTTTCCAATGCCCGAATTACGCGGTCCACTCCTTTCCCCATCTCATTTATTTCAAAACTATCGACAAGATGTTCCATGGTCCCGTATAGATATTTGAAAATCCCGTCTCTCCCTTTGATACCTCTGTTTAAAAGTATTTTCAGTATGGTTCTATCCACATTAAGTGTCGAGAGATATCCCTCGAGGTAAGTATCATCCATATCCGTAAATTTCCATCTCATTTAACGCCTCTCTACATAAATAGGTGAAAACAATTTATCCTGATAAACATTCACGTAATCAGTTCTGCTGAGCTCGAGAATAGCCATAAATGTAACAAGAAGATGCTTCAAGCTTTTTTGCTCCAATAACTCTTCAATTTGATATTTATTTCCATAAACTATCCTATTCTTCAAACCGTCGATTACCTTTTCGATTTTTATTTTCAGTACATTCTTCTCGTAATCGCTCAGCACCTTTTCCCGCCGCAACATAACCTTTAAAACATGTTCGAGTAATTGTGAATCTTCCTTCTTTTCCGATCTCCATTTCCCGATATTATCACCGTGTGATGCCGTGGAATAACGCCTTTCGGCTTTTGCCTTCTCTCCGAGGATTCCCCCTAATTCTTTGTATTTCGAATATCTGATAAGCCTTCTCGTAAGCTCCTCTTTTGTATTTATGGCATCGTCAATATTGTTCTCCCGTTCCACAGGTAAAAGAGAATAAGCTTTGATTTTCATAAGTGTAGCGGCTGTAACAATAAAATCTCCACTAATATTCAGATCAGCATCATTCATAATATTCAAATAGTGGAGATATTCGGATGTAATTTGCGAAATCGGGATATCGTATATATTTAATTCGTTCCTTTGAATTAAATACAACAACAAATTAAAGGGACCTTCGTAAATTTCACCTAATTTGACTTTGTACATTAATTACCTATTTCTTTCCACTCACTTTTTAATTTAAAAAGATTGCTATTCAAACTCTTTTTATTGATAGATTTAACTTCGGTCAAGGAATGAAACATCCGCATTCCGTTTTCAGATTTGTTCCCGTCTCCCTGTCCGCCCATAAGGCTTTGCATCCCCTGGCTATTATCCTCTTTGTTATCATCACTTGCCGATGTAAACATACTTATATCCGATTTTACCGGGTAACCTTCTATTTCCGCAATCTTCTTATAAAAATCCTTCATATATTTCAGCCCTTTTCCCTTACTGTTTTTGGAAAAGGAGGTCTTTAACAGGCGGTTGTAATTATTTATCGTCTTCCATTCCGGAACATTTTTCGAAACCCACATGTCATCGATAATTTTCAATGTATCTGTTTTATCATCACCTATTATCCGCATTGTTGCAATATAATGCTTTGCAGAAAAACCGTTTATAACTTTACTCTCCTTCATATCCTTTATCTCATATTCAAAGTTATCTTTCAACGAATCCATATCATAAGTGGAATCCGTCATTTCAATATCTTTAATATCGATTTTTGAATATACACTTTTATCGGGATCTATACTATAAATCAACTTCTTTCCCAGATCGGTGATTTGAATGCTTTTTCTCTTGGTTTTTCCCTGAGACATCATCATTGCAAATTTACCAGTCATCTCAGTTGCTTCATCCACTCGCTCAAGATTACCTTTAATGTAAATCGTCCTTGTTCCCTTTGTTCCGACAAAACCGAAATTGTTATTAAATGTTTCATGTGTTTCAACATCTGCAAACATTGACATAGGTATAAACAGTAACATCGCCAAAATAAAATTTTTCATTCTATCCTCCTTTTTAGAGAATTATTATATCACAAAATCGCAAATTCACAAAATGGAAATTTTGTATGTAAAGTAGGTGGGACAGACATACTTACCCCCCGCTTAGCCATTGCGAATAGTTCTTGCATGCTTATCTTATGTGAAGCAATCCAATTCTCCCTCGTCATCGTGAACGTGTTTCAGCATCTCAATTCCCCTCTATAGAGGGCTGGGCTGACGAAGTGGAGGGGTGTTAAATTTTTCGCATCTATTCCATTCACTATGTCATTCTGAAATTTTTTCAGAATCTCTGAGCCCCTTAAATAAATTCAAGGGACATTACTCGTTTCAGAATCTCTCAATTCCCTCCTATAGAGGCA
>JAACEC010000166.1 GCA_011682715.1 Pseudomonadota bacterium | reverse complement strand
CGCTCGTCCAATTGGGACCTACACACTTTACAACTGTCGTATAATCAACCTTTGTACATCCCACAAGTGCCAGCATTATAATCAACATTCCCAATGTATTCTTCAACTGAAAAGTGTACCATATTTCAGTTGAAAAGTGTACCACCTTATTAATTGTTTTGAGCACTTATCCATTCCTTAGTTTCTTTCAATCGATATGAATTGCCGTTCATATTTACCAGATATGCTTTATGTGTTAATCTATCTACCATTGCAGCCGTTAAAACAGGATCACCAAATATCTCACTCCATCTTTCAAAGGAAAGGTTTGTTGTTATTATTGTAGATTTCCTACCTGCTCTTAATGAAAGATGTGTGAACAATAATTCAGAACCTTCTTTATCAAAAGAGATATATCCAAATTCATCACATATTACCAAATCATATTTCTCAAATCTATTCTGGATTCCCGATAATAGGCGATTTGAATGACTCTCTTTTAATTGTATTATTAAACTCGGAACTGTTGTGAACAAAACCTTATATCCTTGCATACACGCTTGTATGCCTAATCCAATCGCAATATGTGTTTTCCCCGTACCAGGATTTCCTGCCAATATTATATTCTGTCCCGTATTTATAAATTCTAATGTTTTTAATACCTTTAACTTTTTTCTCGCATCATCAGGTAAATATTCTATCTCTAAATCTTCGAGGTATTTCTTATATGGAAAATTCGCTGTTCTCAGTCTCAACAATTTTCTGTTCTCCATTCTTATAGTGTGTTCTTTATCCAGTAGATTCAATAAATACTTCTCATAACTCGTATCCTCCTTCATTGATATTTCCGCTTCATTCTTAAAATTCCTTCTCACACCAGGCAACCTCAGCTCTTTTGTATACTTTATTATCTCCTCGTTTATTCCCTTGTCTATGATATTCATAGTACTTTTACCTCTTTACCCTCTTTCCCTTCATGATTAGGTAATAACGATGATATTTCCAATAATTGCCGTTTTGATGTTTGCTCCGTTTCATTTTCTTCTCTATAACTTCTCGTTTCTCTTGTCTCTCTTTCACATATTATTTTTATTTTATCTGTTGTTATTTCTGAAAAACTTATCTTTCTTAATTGTTCTATTGCTTCTTCTATTGCTTTTATATCTCTATTATTCGCAGACATATAATGAATTAATTCTATGAAATCCTTTGGGTTTTCCCCATACCATTTCTCAAAAATATCTCGTAGTTTATTGGACATTTGATGAAATCCTACACTTCCTATTAATGCTCCGGGTTTTTTTCTTAATGTATTTACATAATCTTCTATATGCATATCCCATTCTCCAAATCCATCTTTCCTCTCATGAATAGATATTTTCTCCCCTGCATTATAAACCATTATTTTGTTTGGATATAACTTTACCGTAACCATTTTATTTACATATTTATCCGGAACAGAGTAATGACATGTTTTTACTGATATCGTTGAATATTTGTCTACCTTTAATTCCATTATTTCTGCACACTCAAACATTGGCGGATTAGGAAATAGATATTCCTTTTCTACTTTAAATATTTCCATTGCCGTCTTGTTTTGATTGCCTCTTTGTGGTCTTGTGTTCAATCCCTTACATTCTTCCTCTAAATATATGTTCGCTTCATTCAATGAATCAAATTCATCTAACTTTGAAAATACTTTCCGCCTTACATATTCTACACTCCTTTCTACATGTCCCTTTTCATTCCCTTTTCTTACATTGCAAAATCTAAACCCAAAATTATAATAAATAGATAATTTCAATAAACCTTCCGTTGCTTCTTTCTCTCTATAACCTACAAATCTCTTTATCGCTACTCTCATATTATCATATACCATTGTCTTATATACTCCACCAATAGATTCAAAAAATAATGCATGTGATTGTTGAAATGATGCCATATCCTGCTTGCTAAATAATCTGGCATATCTGTAATTACCTTTTGCACTCGTAAATACTGCTATGTAATATTTCTTTAATTTCCCTTTTATAAATATTTTTACTTCTCCCCAGTCAAATTCACATACATCTCCATATTCATATTCCTGTTTTATAAATGCTTCGCTTTGTTTATTCTCTAATCCATTTGTCGTGTTCACTATCGTTGTATACCCAATATCATAACCTTTACTTTTTAGTAATTCGTAAATATCTATCTTTTTCATCTGTTGTTTATGCTGACCATTCATTCGCTTTCGTTCATTATTTGATAAACACTCTTTTATTATTTCAATTATCTCTTTCGTAATCTTTCTCTTTTTCCTGTTTGAGCTGTCATAACGCGGATTTACAATAATTTCTTCCGTTATCTCTGCCGATTTATTCCCTCCTTGCTTATTTAATTGCTCTTTACTTTTTGTGTATTCCTTTACATATCTCAATATGGTTTTTCTGTGAAATCCCGTGTTTCTTGAAATACTCCTTATTGACTCACCGTCTCTAATGTGTCTGATTATTATTTCCTGTTTACTTTTCAATGTTATCATCTCCTTTGCTCCCTATATTTGTTTTGTTATTAACCATAGGGAGTTTACAGTTTACTGGTACACTTTTCAACTGTTATACCGGTACACTTTTAATGTATCATATACATACTTGCAAGGAATCCTTCAAATTCCAGTTCTCAAAATAATATTCTGTACCATAAACATTACTGTATATTAACTCTCCTCCCAATGAAAGTCCGGAATTGTTAGGAAGATTTGCCATATATAGATAAATTTTTCCTATTTTGCGAACTCCCCAACTGAGATGTAAATCCGTGTCATCAGAATAATTATATATGTCGGTACCAATTCCTCCATATCCTTCTAAATTTCTTGCCCATCCA
>JAACEC010000165.1 GCA_011682715.1 Pseudomonadota bacterium | reverse complement strand
AAGAAATGCGGTAATCGCAGAGTCCAAACCGCCACTTATTCCCAAAATGGCACCGTCTTTGTAAAAGCGTTTTACATTTTCCCTAATGAATGCCTCGATGCTTTTTAGGGTTTTATCGGGGTTTTTAATTTCAAGCATTTTCTTAATCATAATATCCACCTCCTTTTAAATATTCTAACACAATTTTATAAAATTGCAATTGCCAAAAATCACAAAAAGGCAGATATGTACGGACATATTTACCGGTTTAAGGAGAGAGGGAAACAAGAAGCAATATGCTAATGTGCTAATGGAGCGTAATGGAAAATTACTTCACTTGAAGGATTTAGGAGTGATATTTAGAAGCATATTTTTGATTTCCCCATGTTTTTGATAAAGGCTTTGGTCGGTAGGGTTGGTTCCGTATATCAACGGTTCGGTAATTTTATGCGCTTAAATTTTTATCACATAGGTTATAATATATACATGCTAAGTATCTTTTTGGGAATTACAGCAAAACATAGAGGGATAAGGCATCTATATTGTAACTTCAGAAAATGGCTTGAAATAGGAAAACTCACTATTGTAATATCGCTCTCTAAATCTTGACAAATCCTTTTTTAATGATATAATTACCGCATAAAAAACAAAGGATTTGTTTATGAATGTGAATATGAGAAAGTATTTCAATTATGGGAAAGAGCTTTTCGATAAAGGTGAGTATAAAAATGCTATTCACCAATTCGAACAGGCCATGGCCATAGAACCGGATTATGCCGATATTCTCAATTATTTGGGGCTTTCATACAGTATGTTGGGTAATTATAATACTGCAATCCAGTATTTTAAGGATTCTCTAACAATCAATCCCGAGTATATCGATGCACATATCAATCTGTCCATTATTTATACCGAGATAGGCCAATTCAACGAAGCCGAAAAAGAGTATAAAATAGCTTTCTCTTTGGAGCACAGGGTCAAAGGAAAAACGATAGGGATTAAAGCGAAAATTGCCAATCTGCATAAGGATCTCGGTGATCTGTATCTGACTATAGGGGATTACAAATCCTCCGAAAAAGAGTACAAAATGGCACTTTCTCTTGCCGCTATGTATCCTGATTTATGGTTGAATCTCGGTAAGCTATATATGATTCAGGACAAATTTCAAAATGCCCTTGAAGCATTTGAAAAGTGTTTGGAGATTAGTGAGAATTTTATGAACGGTTATGTGGAAAAAGGGCTTGCTTTATATAAAATGAAACGGTTAAAAGAAGCTGAGAATGTATGGCTTGAGGGGCTAAAAATCGAACCTGACAATATAAAGATAAAAGTATATTTAAATCTTGTAAAAACCATGGAGAAAAAGAATGAATTATAAAGACACGATTAATTTACCAAAAACATCGTTCAAAATGAAGGCAAATCTCTCACAGAAAGAGCCTCAGATGTTAAATGAATGGAATAAAGGAAAATTGTATGAAAAAATGGTTTCGGCGAGAAAGGGGAATGAGCCTTTTATTCTTCATGACGGGCCGCCCTATGCAAACGGAGACATTCATATAGGAACGGCGTTTAATAAAGTTCTCAAAGATTTTATAGTGAAGTATAAGACGATGAAAGGTTTTTATTCGCCGTATATCCCGGGTTGGGACTGCCACGGTATGCCCATCGAACATAAGGTGACGGGAGAGTTGGGAGAAAAAGCCAAGACGCTGTCTAAATTGGCGATCAGAGAAGCGTGCAGAAAATACGCCGCAAAGTATACAAAGATTCAGAAGGAAGAATTTAGGAGATTAGGAGTGACCGGAGATTGGGAACATCCCTACCTGACTATGGACTATCAATACGAAGGAGACATAATCAGAAATTTTGCCCAAATGGTTGAAAACGGTTATATATATCGGGGGTTAAGACCCATTCATTGGTGTATGAAATGTAAGACGGCTCTTGCGGAAGCGGAAGTCGAATATAAAGAGCACGAATCTCATGCGATATATGTAAAATTCAAGATGCTCGACGATATCGAAGGGAAGCCTACATATATTTTGATATGGACAACAACACCGTGGACTTTACCGGCAAATGTAGCCGTTGCCGTTCATCCTGAACAGAAATACGTTGCATGTGATGTTGACGGAGAAATCTATATCTTCCTGGCAATCTTGAAGGAAAATATAGAGAACATACTGAATAAGAAAAATCTCAATGTAGTTAAGGAATTTAAGGGTAAGGAGATCGAAAATCTACGGTACAAGCACCCGTTTATCGACAGAATAGGTCCCGTCGTTCTTGCTGACTATGTTACTACGGATACGGGAACCGGATGTGTGCATACGGCTCCGGGACACGGTTACGAGGATTACCAGACCGGATTGAAGTATAAACTTCCCATTTTAAGCCCTGTGGATGAGGACGGGAACTATACGGATGAGTTCCCCATGATGAAGGGAATGAATGTTTTCGATGCAAACGATAAAATCGTTGAACTTCTAAAAGAAAAGGGGTGCTTATTGCACGAAGACAGAATTATGCATTCGTATCCTCATTGCTGGCGATGTGAATCACCTCTTATATTTAGAGCCACGAAACAGTGGTTTTTGAATGTGGATCACAACGATTTGCGTGGGAAAGCCCTTAGCGAAATAGATAACAGCCAGTGGATTCCGGCGTGGAGTAGAGATAGGATAAGAAACATGATGGAAGCAAGACCGGATTGGTGTCTTTCCAGACAGAGGGTTTGGGGTGTGCCTCTGCCGGTATTTTATTGTAAAGACTGCGGAGAAGTTGTTCTTGATGCCGATGTTATCAGGCATGTTGCGAAAATATTTGACGAAAAAGGTTCGGATGCCTGGTTCAAGATGGATGCCAGGGA
>JAACEC010000031.1 GCA_011682715.1 Pseudomonadota bacterium | reverse complement strand
TATTCGTATCCAATCTTTCGGGTATAGGGGTGATACTTTATGATGATAAGGGAGAAAAATTATGGGAAAAGAAAATTAAAGGACATGCTAATACAATAGCCATTTCAGATGATGGGCAATATATATCTGCAATGGGTAGCAATGAATGGGGTTCAATATTAACAGTGTTTGATAAAAATGGACACGAATTGTGGAAGAAAAAAATAGGAGCTGCAACTAATATAATTAAATTTTCTCCTCATGATAATATTTTAGTAACTTCTTCTTATTGGTATGGGTTAAAATGCTTTGAATTAAGCACAGGGAACATGTTGTGGACATATAATATAGATAAATTTACAGAGAGAGATGAAAGAGGAAAACCTAAAAGTTCTATGAACTCATTAGATATTTCTTCAAATGGTAGTTTAGTTAGTTCCATGGACTCTAAAGGTAAAGTATATTTATTTAGCCGAAAGGGAGATTTATTGAAGGAAATAAAATTTGGAGATACAGGGAATATCAAATTTTCCAATAAAGATAGGTTTTTGCTTATTAGTGCTGGCAAGAAGATTTACTGTTATGAGATAAAGGGGGTAAAATGAGAAGGATACTAATAATTATCTTGTTTCTTATCATAGGAATAAATGCATATTCCTATGATTGGCCTGTAAAGGTATTTTCACATCAGCATGGCATCAATGCAACTTTGGGTGAATATAGACCAGGGCATTTTCACAATGGAGTAGATATAAATGCTGCTGATAGCACCCCTGTATATTCAGTTGTAACGGATACTATGCGGACATTTGATGATCCTTATGGAAATCATAACAATGATGGTATTCTTACAAAAGATTCCGTATATTGGTATATTCATCTTGATCAAAGAGTACCAGATTCTACTTATATCCATGCTTATACGGATAGCATAGGCATAATATATACTGGTGAAGGGCATTTACACTTCAGAGAAGGATTAAACGGAGCTCATCCTATAATCAATCCTCTCCGTACCGGAGCCCTTGCCCCTTATGTTGATTCCACAAACCCTCATGTTGATTCAATTTTATTTTACAGACAGGGGGCAAGCACTCAATTAAATAATGACTCGTTAAACGGGAAGGTGGATATTGTTTCCATTGCAGGTGATACAAGAACGGATGCAACGGGGCATTCGGCAGGACATAATGTATCGGTTTATAGGATTGGTTATGAGGTTAAAGATACTGCTGGTAATACTGTAAAGCCATATTGGGAGAAGGTAATGTTTGACAGTATACCGTCAAGTAGCTACTTTTCACTTGTTTATGCCGATGGCTCGTCTGATACTCACTTTAGATATTATATAACAAATGATGTATTCAATCCGGTTAGTAACTTAAAGAACCGGTATTGGAACACAAAGCAAAAGGTGGGCGAGCCCGATTCTGTGGATGCAGATTCGATAGAGGAAGCAAAATTCAAGGAAATAATGCTTGATTTTAGTTTAAAATATAATATAATAAAATAAAATAATTAGAGGAGGAGACGATGAAAAGAAAAACAAAAGCAGTTTTATTGGTAGTTTTATTAGCATTAGTGTTGATTTATCCCATGATTGGCAGAGGTGCTGAGAAGGATAGCATAAGTCTCAATTTAGTGTGGGAGAAGGAATTTAATGAGCCAATTGTTGATGTTATTATTGATACAAGTAATACCAAGAACATAACACCTAAAGTTGTTATATTCAATGATAAGTTTTCAATTTTTAACAAAGGGAAAGAAGTACGAACAATTGTATTTTTTGATAAGAAGAAAAAAGATGGTTATATAAGGATTTCCAGATCTCCTAATGGGAAATATATACTTTTTGCAAAGGATCCTGTCGACTTGAGTGGTCCCGATTGGATAGGAGGGACTATATATAATGATAAAGGGAATATTGTAATGAAAATTCCAAAAGAGATTCCATTATATGTTTCAGATGATGGAATAATAATTGCAAATGCTCCGACCTATTATGGAGAGACAATACCGAGTTATTGGACTATATATTCATTGCAAAATGGTAAAATAAGTAAAATATTTAATCCATTTAAAAGCAATATAGGTGATGCAATATTGATATTTACAAAGGGCCAGAATTATATTATTGCCTTTTTTAGTAGTTTTAAAAGAAAGAAAACTTTTATATCTTTATATAAAATAAATGGAAATAACATAAAAACTATTTGGCAAACAACTTTTAATTTTGAATATTTTCATGTCCATCCATATTATATGAATTTTGGAATTTTAGATAATGTAGGATTTGTTAATGCTTATAATGGTTCATCTAAGATATTTTTTATTAATTGGGAAGGGCAAAAACAATGGGAACAAGACATAAAAATGGTTCCAAAACGTTCTAATACTTTCAAATTTACACAAAATGGGAAAAGTATTGTAATTAATTTAGTATATAAAATAATATCCGTGAAAACATCTAATGGAGCAAAGGAGTGGGAGTATAAATTGGATAAGGATTATGCTGCAATGGGAAATGGATTTTACACCATAGGTAATAATTCAATAGGATTTGTTGCTAAAAGTAATAAATATAATTCCAAATTACTTATATTAAACGCTTTAAATGGTGAAATTGAAAATGTAATATCACTACCAGATAAAATGAGTATATTGAATATAAAGGAATTAAATAAAACAATTTATATAATAGGAAAAACAGGAAATAAATTGGCTATATACAAAATGGGAGGGAATAATGAATATTAATATATTATTGATATTTCTTTTAATTTCTTATCCATGGCCAATGAGAAATGATTCCGGTAATTTTCATGGACCTAGAAGTATTTCTTCAGTGATGGGAGATTATAGAAGAAATTCTACGAATACAGGTACACCAAGATTTCATAGAGGAATTGATATACCAGCAGATTCAGGGACTCCTGTATATTCTATTATATCCGATAATGGGAGTAATGTTCATGCTAGCCCATTAAATCACTACATAAGAATTGGTGATTATTTTTATGATCATGTAAATCCCTGTATAGATAGTGGGACCCCCGTTGTAGGAATAAACGATGATTCCATAAATCCGGATACTATCGCTACTATTTATGATATAGGACCAAATCATCTTCATTTTCAAATAGGACCTTCAGTTGGACCATATTACAATCCAATAACATATGGTGATAGTCTTGAGAATTATACTGATAATACATCTCCTATAATAGACACATTGGAAGGGATTCATTATTTTGTAGAAGGAGCGGAAACGACAAGTATAAGAATAGAATTAGATTCGATTATACATAATAGAAAATGGTTATATGGAAAAACAGATATTAGAGTAAAAGTAAGGGATCCTGATGTAGATCCTGTTGGAACAACACCAGCAGGGATATACAAAGCATATTACGGAATAAAAACAATGGTAGGTGATACAATTAAGGATTCTTTAACAACCATAGAATTTGATCAGGTAGAACCTCCAATAAATGGACTCCAGACATGTTTGATATATGATACATTATTATCAAGACATGCACAATCTTCCACATTTAGATATTGGCTAACAAACCCGATAAATGTACAGCACAATGTGAATGATGGATATTGGAACACAAAGCAAAAGGCAGGTGAACCCGATTCGGTTGATGCAGATTCGATAGAGGAAGCAAAATTTAAGGACGGATATTATATCGTCCTTGTTAAAGCCTTTGACATAAAAGGAAACAAAGATTCACTAATTGACACGGTTCATATCGATAACTTTATGCCCGGGGTAAAAAAATCATTTCCTCTTAAAGACACTACATATTCGGTTGTAGCTAATAAAAGTACAAAATTATACCTGCAATTCTCCGAAGAAATGGATACCGCAACATTAAAAATCTCGAATATACATATAAGTTCATTGTTTGATTCTCATATATATGACATTGATTCTCTCTCATACTATAAGGATTCTTCATATTTGTTTATCTATATGGATACAACATTCCGACCGCAGGACACAGTAAGATTAGAATTGGATACGATGATAACGGATCTTGCCGGTAAACCGATAAAAGACAGTACCAGTGAATATAAGATAGATTTTGTCGTGGGTTTAAAACAGATAACGGATAATAATATAGATGATGCCCTGGCTTCCATATACGGGGATAAAATCGTATGGGTTCATGGGAATTACGATACATCTCAGAATACATTTGCAGGTGATATAATGGAATATGACATAAAAACGGGACAGACACAGATGATAAGCAACGGAACGGATCATCTTTTCACACGTCCTTATGTATACAAAAATAAAGTAGCATATTTTTACGGGGGATATTACTGGACAAATGCGGTTTTGTATTATGACGGGCTGGGTAATACAAGCATTATTTCACACTCATCGGAAACGAGAGCCGGACATTCGTTACAGGTGGGAGATTCGGGTATAGTATGGAGAGGAGGGAACTGGGGGAACAGTGGTTATTATTATTACGATACAACATTTGTATTTTTCTATAAATATTCCGACATGGCAACTCATCTCCTTTCGGAGGCTATTATAGCACCTCAAGATCCATATACTTATGTAGGCTCAATAAGTATCGATGGAAATGAAATTGCTTATGACCAATTTCCTACCGATTCCGTTTCCAACGGATCTGAACGTAATATATTCGAATATAATGTTGGTTCAGGGAATAAGGCACAGTTAACGTATTATGACCCGGATAAGAAAATAGAGTATCTTAATCCTGATATATCTAACGGACATATAGCATTTCAGGGCAGATCAGGCAAATCAGGTAGATATCCAATGTATCTTTTTGATGGGAAAGATATTTTAACAATTGATGAAGCGGAGGATACGTATTTTGCAGGTCCTTTCCTACATAGAGGACATATTATATATTTAAAATGGGAAAATTATTCTGCAGCAGGGAAAGATGCAAACATGAAAATCTTTCCGCACATTAGAGCAAATATTACTGAGAAATCCTACAATAATTATAGTGATAATTTGAAAAATATTTATTATAAATCTTTATCAAAAAAGAGTGAATTAAGCTCAAAACAAATAGGAAATATAGAAATTAATAGTAAAATTTACAAAACAAGATCTTCACATAACACTAACTATGTCAGATACTTTGATGGCAAACAGACAATCACTATTGATCAAGATACGGCATACCCCCCCCTTATGGGTGGAGCTATCGAGATATTGAAACCGCTTACGGATACAGTTACTATATAAAAGGATATTCTCCGCAGGATGGCAATTCCGTTGTAATGGCTTATGAAGAAGGAGGTAATTTAAAACAAAAAGAAATATGGCATGACTATTATTCAAATTATCCCAATACGGGATACAGACCTATTTATAAAGGTAATTTTGTGTTTTCAGTGTATGACGGGAATGATTATGAATTGTATCTTTATATGGGAGACACGACGAATTGTGTTCCGGCAATACCCGAAGGTGTCCACTACACGACATCGATGAAATCCAACGGAGTTCAATTATTCTGGGAGGAAGCGGAAGACGCGGCATTTTACAGGATTTACAAATCGGCGAGTTCACATAACTACGGTTCATATTATGCTGAGACATCCGACACATTTTATATTGATACTAATATGATCGGAAATACGATGTACTATTCAATATCCTCGATGAGAGGTAATAAGGAAAGCGGTTTAAGCAAGCAGATAACAGTAAACGAATTCGATACGATAGGTCCTATAGCTCCCGAGAGCTTAAGAATCACAAATATCGACACGTTAGCAATGAAATTATCATTGGAATGGAAGAAGTCGTTGTCAACTGATGTGGAGAAATACTTGCTATACAAGAAGACAGGCATCTATGATGTATTTCATCTTTATGATTCCACGGAGAACGACATTACGGTATATAATGATTCAAACATTCAATTTGGAATAAATTATTTCTACAAAATAAGCGCCAGAGATTACAATGGCAATGAGGGGTCATATAGCAATGAAGCAGATACGACGGTTGTACATTCATCGGGAATCATTTCGAAAAAAGTTAGACAATTTTCAATAAGATATGCCACGATACAATCGAATGGTATTTTCTTATTCAAATTAATAAATGGTGTAGGCAAACGAATTGATGCGAGTATATATGATCTCAGCGGTAGAACGATATATAAAAAGGTAATAACACCGAGCAAAGCTAATGTAACAGAAAGAGTAAACATCAAAAAGAGCGGTGTATATTTTATTAAATTCAAATATAACAAGAATAGATATGTAAAGAAAATAGTAATATTGTAATCTGCAATTGCAATCTGTAAAGGAGCAATAATAATTTTTCTATTGCTCCTTTCAAATATTGCGTTTGACCTCTCTTTACCCATTCTCTTTAAACTGGTAAATATCTCCGTACCTATTTTCCTTAATAATTCTGATAACCTTTACAAATCAGGATATATTTGCTATCTTTACAGAGTAACGGGAGGTAGTATGAACAGACTTACCGAACAGATGGTAAAGTTTGCCTTTGAAATGGATAAGAGTGAAATTAAAAGACAATTTTCCATTCCTCAGGAGATTGCCCATTTTACTTCAACGGCGCAAATTGCAAAGATTATCGCCAAGAAAAGAGGTATAGATACGAGATTAGCTACGGCAACCGCTCTGGCTCATGACATTTACAGAATAAAAACCGGTATAAACGAAAATCACGCCGAACTCGGTGCTCCTATTGCAAAGGAATTTCTAAAAAATCACAGCGATCTCTCCGACGAAGAGATTGAAAAAGTCGTTCTTGCCGTAAAAAACCACAGTAAAAAGGGTGAGATCGGTACTCCACTGGAAGAGTTGATTAAAGATGTAGATGTTTTCGACTCCTATTTTTACAACATCAAGAAGGAGAGCGATCCTTATAGGAAGAGATTTTATAAACTGGCAAAGGAACTGGGGCTTAGCGAAAGCGATTACGAATATTAATAAATTCGAATAATGAAATTTCAAATCTTTAAATTAACTGTTTTTCTTTTGTTCGTTTCCTCCGTAATGTACGGAAGCGAGATGGAAAGTGCAATCGAATCTAAGTTGGGAACTAACGATATATTCAGGGACAGCTCTTACATTTCCGATGACGGTAACTATATAGTGGAAGGGGTGTTCTTCCAGGACAGTTTGATTAAAATAAAGAATATCATTTCTGTTGAAAAGCTTGAAAAGAGGGAGAGTAAAATAGAATACCTTTCGGGAGAAAATAATACAACAGCAGGTTCCACATTTGCAGGTGGTCAGGGGATACTACCGAATCTCGAGCTACCGATTAAATTCCCTTCAAAAGTTGCAAGATATATAGGACAGGGTGGAGAAATAGCGATTAATGGCTCCGAGAAGTTGGAATTCGGTGTCAATAAGAGTGAAGATCTTTCCAAAAGGGATATAGGCATGAACACATCACCTTTGCCCCAGATTCTCTCAAAACAGCATATGAATGTTTCCGTTCAAGGGAAAGTCGGGCAGCGAATATTTGTCAATATGCATCAGAATAGCGATGAGGATATAAACTCACTGGCGAATAATGTAAACATAGAGTACAAAGGGGATGAAGATGATATTATACACAACATAAGAGCGGGAAATGTTGATATGCTTATTCCCAATACGAGGCTGATCGGTGCACTGCCCTCGCATAAGGGGCTTTTCGGGATTAACACGAAAGGAGCGGTGGGACCGGCAAAATTTACATTCGTAGCCAGTAAGGAACAGAGTCAGACGGAGAAGAAGAGTTTTATAGGGCAGAGCGTTTTGCATACCGATACGATTTGGGATATAAATTTTGTAAAGAACAAGTATTACATTCTCGGATTACAATCGGATGATTCCTTAATTCAACTCTATGTGTTCCTCGATGACCGCAACGGGACAAACGATTCCACGACAGGAGCCAAACCGGCTATATGTTATATTGATCCGCAGAATCCCTCCTATGACACCTCTTATTTACAAACGGGACGATTCAATTTACTTGAAGCGGGAGATGGGAAGGATTATACATACGACAAATATAACGGCATCTTAAAATTGACGAATGCCATACAGCCAGGCGAAATACTTGCTGTTTCATATATAAAGGCAAAGAAGAAGGATGGGGCAACCGTAACCGTGGACACCATGGGTACCGTATCCTTTGCGAGCACGGATACATTGCGATTGAAGACGATAGTGGCATCAAACCAGACACCTGCATACCCCACATGGAATCTTATGCTACGGAATATATATGAAATAAGCGTGGGAAGTATTGTGCAGAACTCATTTTCCATGCAGATCTATCATGCGGATACGTCAAATTCCAATATTTATAACGGAAAATCCTATCTCCAGATTCTCGGCATCGGCGACAGTAACACAGTCAACTATGGTTATGTGAATTATCTTGAAGGGTATATCATGTTTCCCGAATTGAAACCGTTTTTAAGTGGTCAATTGCCGGAACCCGATTCGATTTACGATAAGACAAGTTTTTCGAACAACGACGGAAGAAAATACTACATTGTTGTCACATACAGGGGACTTCAACAGAACTATAACCTTAATGCCATAAATATATTGGATGGGTCGGAAGTTGTTACGGTGGACGGTGAAAAATGGCAGAGGGGGATTGATTATACCATTGATTACGAAACGGGAATTGTAAAATTGCTAAAAAGACTGAGCAATCCCGATGCAAAAGTGAACATCGATTACCAGGTTTCCCCTCTGTTTTCAACATCCTCGAAATCGCTCTTTGGTTTCAATACGCAGCTCGTTGATATTCCAGGATTAAATTTTTCCACTAGTTGGTTGTACAAAAGCGAAAAAAAAGGAAACGATCACCCCACATTGGACGAACTCTCGTCACGGGATTTCGTGGGAGAAGCAGACTTGACTTATGCAAAAGAACTGCAATTTGTTGACAACGTGCTCAACAGAATTCCGTTTGTTAATAATCCCTCTCAATCCCAGATACAATTTGCTTCGAATTTCGCCTTTTCGCCTTTTCCGATCCGAAGCTCAATATATTCGGGCAGGCTTATATAGATGATATGGAGGGAATCAACCTCGAAACATCCCTAATGGGAGGTTCTTATATTTATTGGCACTATTCCGGTCTCCCTGTGGGGCAGGATACGGCAAATTTCTGTGATAAACTTTACTGGTTCAATCCGCATGACGGAATAAAGGTTAAGGATCTTTATCCTAATTATCCCCTCGAGCAACTTGAAAATACGATTAGTGTTTTAAAAATAATAATGAAACCTCACGATAATTCGCCCCTCTCATGGGGAGGAATAACAAATGTTACATATCCCGGAGGTGAGGACTATTCCAGGAAAGATTATATCGAACTTTGGGTGAAGGGTGATGCGGGAGAGCTGCATATCGACATAGGTACCAACATGAGCGAAGATGCACCGAGAAGAAATCGAGACAGTGGTATTGTCGGTTATGATGATTCTCTTGAGACGGAAGACAGAAATCATGACGGAGTTTTTGAACAAACATCAGATACATCAAATGAGGATACGGGATTAGACGGTGTTTCAGGAACCGATGGCTCAGGAACTGCAAGAGATGATGGTGATGATGACTATAAATATTACTCTGATAATCCTGATAATTACCTCTACTTGAACGGAACAGAAGGAAACAAAAGATTTGATACGGAGGATCTTGATGGAGACGGAACCCTTAACAGAAACAACGATTATTACGAAATAAAAATAGACCTGACCCATGATAATCCCGTAATATCGAGAGCAAACGGATGGAAATTGTACAGAGTATTTTTAAAAGATGCACAAAGTATCGATACGGTTGGAAATCCCACACTTGAACATGTAAAGTATGTGAGATTATGGATTAACGATTTTACAACAACGGATTCCATATCCATCGCAAAGTTCAATATTACCGGTAATAAATGGGAAATAGAACCTCTTGAGAATCTCGACGACAGTATATTAACCGATGAAGATAGCATAATATCCGTTTCCTCCGTAAACAACCAAGAGGATAAGGACTATATTCCGCCATTTAATATACAGAAGACGCAGTATGGTTCCTACGAAAAAGAGCAATCGCTTGTAATTAGCTATAACGATTTGCCTGCGAACAATCAGATATTTGTAACAGAGGCATTTTCAAAGAGCTATGATTATATGAACTATAAAAAAATCGGGTACTATATTTATAATGAAAACAGCAGCTTGATTCCTGAGGTGGCGGTAAGATTTTATACGGATGACAATAACTATTACGAATATTCAATAACAGCGGACACCGGTTGGAACTATGTTTCCATTCCCGTATCGGCATTTACCGATCTGAAATCGTTAGAGCCTGATACTGCCAATATATTTGAGAAATCGAATTTTAAAATTGTAGGGAGACCTTCATTTAGAAGGATTCGAAAAATAGGTATAGGTTTGAAGAATAAAACTTATTCTCCCCTGAGCGGTAAGTTTTATGTGGACGATATAAAGTTAACGGATCAACTGTCCATTCCAGGGTATTCAGCAATGGCAAGTTCTCGTCTTAATATCGGAGGTGTTTTGGCATTGAATGCCTCTGTGAATAATACGAATTCCAATTTCAAACCATTGAATCAGATATTGCCATCAGGGAATGACAATGTCAACGTTTCTTATCAAGCAACATTAAATATGGACAAATTTGTCCCTGCGAGACTGGGTATTTCGTTGCCCATAAGCTATGGTTATTCCTCGGTAAGATCGTACCCCAAATATATTGTCAATTCGGATATTATTCTGAACAATCCTGCTCTCAGGGATAGCCAGAGGACGGTGAATGCAAGCAGAGTTATTTCCGCGTCATACGGGAAGAATTCAAGATTCGGCAATCCCATTCTTCACATAGTAGATCCTGTTAAAGGGGCATTCAGCTATTCACAATCATTTACAAACGGCTATCTCTCCATTGATTCCGTCGATAATGTCGTAGCTTCCGTTACATACAACTATCCCATTAATATAAAAAAACTAAAGTTGTTCAATAGAATGCCCGTTTCCTTTTTCCCGAATATATTTGGTTTTACAGGGAACTATTCCTATAATTTCACGAAGAGAATGTCGAGGAGCGATTCCATTTTTATCTTAACAAATAAGACCAATAATAAATATTTGAAATACAGCCTCAATACGGGGTATCAACCGTTTAGCTGCATGCAAATGTCTTATAAGACCTCTCTCACAAGGGATTTGAACCAATTTAGGGACACGAGTTTTCTCCCCGGAACGGAGATATACAAATCGCATACATTAAATTTTCAATACTCCCCAACATTTTTCAATAAGCTGAAACCCTCGTTTAACTACCAGTTCGGTTTACAAGACAATCACAGTCCCGATATACAGGTTTCCGATTCTTTTGATTTTCATCACATCATCTTTACACACAACATTTCATCGGGGATCAGTATCCCATATTCGAGTTTTGTATCCTTTTTAACATCACTTAGGGATAAGAGCAAAGATACAACGTATATAAAAGGTAGCCCCGGGTGGTTTTTGGTGCAAATCGATAATCTCAGCAATTCTTTCAGGCCCTTGAGTTTCAATTATACGAAACAGGTTTCTCATCAGGACCATTACATAACAGGCATACCTAATTACAGGTATATTTTCGGTTTGGATCACATGTTGTCACCGAATCTCATTGCAGACAGAAGTGATCTCAAGTTTTTGTATTCCGATTCCTATTCGTTATCCACGGGATTCAGTATCCCGGGATTTAATTTAACAGGTCAGGGCAGTTACTCAACGGGTAATCAGGGGGAAATCGGGGCTTACGATGTGTCAAATATCAGCAAGAATATCGTTTTACCTGATATAACCGCTTCCTTTTCTCTGATAAACCCTCTAAAAAAGATGAGAGGCGTGATAAGTAGCCCCACATTGAGCCTTTCTTATCGACAAAACAGGTCTGTTTCCGGAACCGCAGATAAGCCGGACAAAAGTGCATCATCGGGAATGCAGCTTTCGCCGGTTGCTTCCTTTACCCTGATGAGCAAGTACAATTGCAATCTGTCGTATCAATACAATAAATCAATGAATATAAGCGAGAGTATGGGGCAAAAGAACGGTTCCGACAAAATATCGAAATCACTGAGCGGCGGATTAGGATATTCATTTTCGGCACCCAGTAATTTTTCCATCCCTCTGTTTGGAAACAGGTTAAAGTTGCGCAGAAATATAAATACCAATATAAGTTTCAACTATTCAGACAACAATCAGAGACCTTTTACCATTAAATCACAGCCCGATACGATATTTGCGGGATCAGATACATTAATTGATACGGTATATATCGACACATCTTACATACAGGGAAACAGAACAGTTGCGTATTCCTTTACGGGTAGCGCTAATTTTACATTTTCGAATGATATAAAAGGTGGAATCGACATTAATTATTCTCTTACCGATTATAAAAATGCCGGTACAAAGATAAGAAATTACGGATTTCAGCTGTGGATGCAATTCAATTTTTAATATTTAACATCCCATAAAATCAGACCACTTGCCGGGACTGAAGGTCCTGCCAATTGTCGATTTTTCCCCTCGAAAATATGTTTGATGTCATTTGAGGTCAGTTTTCCTCTTTCATACAGTAAAAGTGTTCCGAGAATTGCACGAACCATACCATGGAGGAATCGATTCCCTTCTATCTCAAACATAAAAACGTCGTATTTCTTTGTAATGCTTATGTTATATATATTGCAGATGCTGTTTTTCCCTTCTATATTTTTGGCAAATGAACTATAGTCTTTTTCTCCCTCAAATAAATGAAAAACGGAACAAAAATGCACCATATCCATTTTGTATGGCCAATGATAGATAAAGTTGCTTAAAATAGCCGGCTTATCCGTTGAAAAAAAGTACCTGTAAATACGTCTCTTGGCGGAGAAACGGGCATGAAAATCATCATCTGTCTTTTTAAGATTACTAATTGCGATGTCCTGCGGAAGAATACCATTTAAAGAGTACTCGGTTTTTTTTGTATCCAATTTCTTGTCACAATCAAAATGGGCTACTTGCTTTCTCGCATGCACTCCGGAATCCGTTCTCCCGCTGCCCACTATTTTTACTTTTCCTTTTAGAATAATAGAAAGAGCCTCTTCGATTTCCCCCTGAACCGTTATTTCGTCAGGTTGAACCTGCCATCCGGAATAAAAGGTCCCATTATACCGAATTTTCATTCTATATCTCATAAATACTTAAATCCATCCCCCTTTTCCGTAAAGATTCCATAATATAGATTACGCTAAGGCCTACAGCAGCTCCGGATATAAGCGAAATTAGCGAGAAAATGGCAAGTAAACTGCCAATACCGTTTATGTTGGCAAATAGCATTGCCGTATATAGGAGCGATATGTTGTGAAA
>JAACEC010000164.1 GCA_011682715.1 Pseudomonadota bacterium | reverse complement strand
CAAGTTAGAATTAACATAAAATATACAAATAGTGCTTGTCAAGCCCTTTTGATTTTGATATTTATCATTAAAACTATATACTAACTGGTTATGCTAACCCAGCTTTTAGGTCAAAACTATGAGAAAAACTAATATAAGAGCACTATCACGATATATTTCAAGATCCGCAGAAGATTTGTCTACAGGCAGGTATAGAAATGATTTTATGCGTGATAGAGATCGAATACTTTATTCGAAGCCTTTCAGAAGAATGAGTCGTAAAACACAAATATTTCTTCCCGCATCGGACGATCATGTGAGAACTCGGCTTACACATTCTTTAGAAGTAGCACAAATTTCAACAATATCGGCGCAAGCGTTAGGTTTGGATAGAGATCTCACAGAAGCAATAGCGTTGGGCCATGATATCGGCCATACTCCATTTGGCCATACAGGAGAGCGCGTCCTTAATCTTATAGCAACTAATTGTGATTTCCTTGGAGGTTTATCTACAGAATTGAAGATTGAAGATATGGGGTTTAAGCATAATCTTCAAGGTGTTCGGGTTGCAGCTGATTTGACTGATTTATATGAGAACCTTCCTGGTCTTAACTTATCAAATTACACTTTATGGGGAATCCAGAACCATACAAGCAAATTTTGGAAAAAGTGTGGCTATCGAATTAAGACCGATTATTCTTATGAATGTAACTATCCTCAAAATGCTAATTCTGAAAAATGTAGGCATGGTAACAACAAGCTCGTTTTAGAAAATAGATTCTATGACAAGTATGATGATTTATTGAAAATTAGAATTAATGATCAACTTGGCCATTATGCATGGAGCTTTGAGGGGCTTTTGGTCGAATTAGCTGACGAAATTGCACAACGCCATCATGATATTGAAGATGGGCTCATAGCAAATGTGATTCAACTTGATGATATTATGGATTGGATAAAACAATTTATCGTTCCATATCTGAATAAAGAAGAAACGAGGTTATTTAAAAGTTTTAAAAAAGAAGAAAAGAAATATACTATCCCCAAGCTATCAAAACTTGTGGTCGGATGCCTTAACCGAATATTAATAGATAACTCATCTAAAAATCTAAAAGAGTTCTACGCAAATTTTTCAATTGCATCCAGAAAGGATTTTGAAAATCTTTATCCGAATTTGACATTGGAAACAGAGTTTTGGTCTCACAATAGGAAAATTCCAATTAAAAAAATTATTTCTTATCCTTCAGATGTCGAAACTGATGAATCTATATTTAAAAAGCAACTTAAAAAAGGGATTCTTAATTCTTATGAAGTTCAGAGAATGGACGGTAAGGCAAAATTTATAATAAGGCAGTTGGCAAAAGCTTATTTGTCGAATCCTCAACAAATGCATGATGGCATGATAAATCAGTTATTTTCTCGATGCTTTCCAGATAAAGAAAGTATTGGAGATATACGCTTGGACGAAAAACGTGCTTGGCTTGATAAAATGTACTACTCATCAAACAAGGTCGAATGCCGGAAAAGTCTTTTAAGATTAATTTGTGATTTCATATCTTCTATGACTGATGATTTCGCTATATTAGAGCATGCTAGATTGTATTCAACTTCAGAGAGTGTATCTCTACGCCAATATTAGGCATAACCACGCTCTTGCAGCGGAGCGCAAAAAACCGCGCCCGCTGAAGAGCACGTTATATGGCTTGGAAGTCAACAATCACATCTTATCAGCTATTACGTTCCATTTAGCTTCTGTGGTTAAAAAGTTAATTAATTTCGTTGCGGGGTCTGAAAAACGTCTAAGGTAGACAATAAAGTGAGCCACAAACCTGTGAAAATACATCAGAATGTCGAAGAAGCTCCATCCGGTTATGCTGACAAAGTCATACAAAAGACCAGAGGAGAAATTCGTACCTTCCTAGACGAATTGGCCAACGGTACATCAAACTATAAAAGCCTGCACAATCTCACTGAACAGGTGGAGCACCAATATCATGGCCGTTTCTTGATCGAGCTCATCCAAAACGCACATGACGCTCTTTTTGACATTGAAAAACGAAAGTCCGATGAAGAACCAGCTAAAGACGAGGGGCGCATCGAGGTTGTGATCACCAATGATCCGCCATTTGGCGCTCTGTACGTGGCCAATGACGGATGGCCTTTTACGGAACCAAATTTCAACAGCTTATCTCGTTTTGGACAGAGTGATAAAGACCCGGAGAAACACATAGGAAACAAGGGCATAGGATTCCGAAGCGTCTTGGAGATCACGCACACGCCTGAAATATTCTCACGAAAAGAAAAAACTTCAACGTCCTTCGATGGCTTCAATTTCAGGTTCGACTCCGGGATCATTCATTCATTTGAAAAACCCATCCAGGCACTTTTAAACGGTAATGATAATCCCAAGCTGAATATCGGTCCCCAAGTGCCTTTGGTGGACTGGGGAGAAAGCAAGATAGATGCTTTCAGAGACCGATGGCAAGCCTTAGGCTTTGAAAGAATTGCTTCCGAACTCAGGTTTCTATCGCCCTATCTTCTTCCGGAGCCTATAAGTGATCAGGAGAAAACCCCATTGATGCGGCAATTCGAGGCAAAAGGTTTCGCCACGGTGGTTCGCCTGCCTTTCATCAGCGAAAAGGCAAGGGATATGGCTATACAAAAAGTCGAACAGTTGGACGAAAATACCATTCTTTTTTTAAACAAGGCTAAAAGCCTTTGGATAGAAACCCCACGCACCAAGCGTTTTGTCACGAGAAAAAGTCACCTATTGTCAGACTTAGGCGGTGCTCAGCAAATCGACATAGATGTTGTCGTGGATGAAACAGAGGATGCTGATACAAAGCAATATTGGCTTTGGGAATGGATGATTGGTGGCGAAGAAAGCCCCAAAGA
>JAACEC010000163.1 GCA_011682715.1 Pseudomonadota bacterium | reverse complement strand
GGAATTCCGGCATTTGTTGAAATCCCTGCACCTGTCAGAGCAACTATATTTTTCGAATTTTTGATGATATCAAAAATATTTTCACTCATATAATGAATATAGCAAAGAGATTGTAATTAGTCAAAACATAATCAGTATAAAATGAGAATTTTTTTATATAATTCAATTCGTGAACTATCCAATTGAGCTATTTTTTTTACATAATTTAGATAACTGTTAATATGAATATTTTTGTCATGACTGATGAATACAGGAGTTCTACTTTTTATTATTAAATTATTAACTCTCATTATCTTTTCCAAATAGTTTTTTATCTTCTTATTTTTAGCCATACCGGAATAGTAAAGAAATGCGTTTTCACTTTGCCTGTTTAATTTAAATTTTTTCCAAAATAGTTCATAGATAGATTCATTTAGCATGTATTGCTTGAATTTATTTAAGTTATCAATAGTTTCTAATTCCCTGTATGCTTTAAATCCGGTTTTCCAATAGAAAGAATTTTGATTCCCGCTATACAGATCGATAATTTGTTTTACAATATGAATGTTGATTGTATCAAGTGGTAAAGCCCGGCCTGTATATTGTACAAAATAAGCACTTGAAGGAGGGTAAACAATAGGAGATCTTACTCCTCCGCAACCTACTGTATATCCAAGTAGAGTATCATGCCGTATTGAATCGATTATTCCCCAGTTCCAAAATAAAGGGAATCTAAAACCACCGTGAACAAGAATGATTCCTTGATGTTGAATAAATTCCTTCACAAGGTTTAAATTTTTTCTGTAAAGTAATTTTAATGAATCTGTTTTATCAGAGCCGCCTGTTGTAGTATATATTTTTGTGAATTTAACCCCCATTGCTCTGTTTATGAATTTAAGATTTTGTTCTACAAAGGTATTCTTTCCCTCTTCCCCGCATGTTCCTTCCCTGACAAAAAGAGAAAAAATGTCTCCGGCAAGTGCCGCAGCATATTCGTAAGGGAGTTTTCTGTTTATTGCATTTGCAATATCATATAAAGCGAAACCAAGCGTTGAGGGATAGTTTTGTTCTTGAAAAGAAATACCTGCCAGTCCTTTTTGTAAAGACACCCTAAATGTGGTAAATTTTCTCCTACATGTAATATCGGTAACACCGATTTTATAATAATTCTTTTCTTTGTAAATATCTGCGGTTTTATATATTCTTTTACCGTCAATTTTGACGATTCTGTCGCCGGGCCTCAGACCGTTTATAAAGGCGTTTGAATTTTTATCAACATTGGCAATATAGGGAGTTGCGATTTTAACATACATCTTTCCTGTATCTTTCTTCAAATTAGTCGAGCAACCTGCTCCAAAAAACAAAATAAAAAAAATGATGTAGTTTAGCGAATGTTTTTTCATAGGTTAAAATCCGTTTGTTATTGGGTATCGTCTGTCTTTACCAAATGACCGTTCGGTAATTTTGATACCAACCGGCGATTGTCTTCGTTTGTACTCGTTTCTTATCACCAATTTTGCAACTTTTTTAACATCATTTTCCTTAAACCCGGAATCAATAATTTCATTTATACCGTAATCCTGTTCAATATACATCCTGAGAATCGGGTCAAGTACATCATATTCCGGAAGTGAGTCCGTGTCTTTTTGATTGGGACGCAGTTCGGCGGTAGGCGGTCGTTTTAGTATGTTATCCGGTATAAATTCTCCTTTCTTATTCAGCCATTTTGATATTCTGTAAACCATTGTCTTCGGAACATCCTTTATAACGGCAAAGCCTCCTGCCATATCACCGTACAATGTCGCATAACCGACACTCATTTCACTCTTATTCCCTGTAGTAAGTACAAGCCAACCGAATTTATTGGAAAGAGCCATAACGATATTTCCCCTGATTCGTGCCTGTAAATTCTCCTCCGCAACACCGAATTTTGTTCCTTTAAATACACCTTTCAAAATTTCGATATAAGAATCGTAAAGTGGTTTAATGGGTAATTTTATAAGCTCAATGCCAAGGTTCTTTGCCAATTTTGTAGCATCTCTTTCGCTTTCGGACGCGGTGAATTGAGATGGGAGGAATAAACCCGTTATGTTTTCTCCTCCTACGGCTTTCGAAGCGATTACAGAAACGAGGGCAGAATCTATTCCCCCGCTTATCGCGATTATAACTTTTTTGAACCCGTTCTTTTTAACATAATCTCTTGTTCCGCATACAAGAGCATCAAAAACTTCTTCCTCAGCGATTGTATATTGTTTTTTTATACCAAAATTCATTTTGTTTTTTTTCTCTTTTATCTTTTTTGAAGGGGGTATATCCGAGGAAACAATATTGTAAGGCACGGGAATCTCAGATGCCCGTAACTCTCTTATACGGACGTCCTTCAATCTTCTTTTTAACGTGTCTTTGACATTTAAATCCCCTATTTCCAGCTGTTCTGCAAATGATGAAAGCTTTGTTATGATTTTCCCTTCTTCGCTTACAATCATGCTGTTTCCGTCAAAAATCAGTTCATCCTGACCTCCGACAAGATTGCAATATACAATGGTTGTTACATTATCCCTACACCTGGTTTTTATCATTTCTTGTCTTTTTATGTCCTTGCCTATTGTGTAGGGAGAAGCGCTGATATTAACGATTAATTCCGCATTTTCGAAAAGCGTTTCATAATATGCCGGACCACCGGGATACCAGATATCCTCACATATTGTTATTCCGAGCTTGACGCCTTTGTAATTTATTACCGAGAGTGTATCTCCCGACTGAAAGTATCGCTTTTCATCGAACACTCCGTAATTGGGGAGAAAAATTTTATTATTTATGATTTTCCCGTTGTAGACCGAAGCTGTAGCATTGTAGATATCCGTATCGAAATCGACAAACCCTACGATTATGAGAATGTCTTTACCGCTGCTGTATTTTGATATTTCATCAAGTGCTGTAAAATTCTCTTCTATAAAATCCTGTCTGTACAGAAGGTCTTCGGGGGGATAGCCGGTGATTGCAAGCTCCGGAAAAATAACCATATCGGCGTTTTTATCGTACGCTCTTTTTATATTTTGTTTGATTTTTCTAGAATTTCCTTTAATGTCCCCGACCGTTGTATTAATTTGAGCAATAGCAACTCTTAAATTATCCATAATATCTCCATTCTTAATATGATATATTCTAACTTATGAAAGGTCAAGTATATAAACTTATTTGCAGATGGTGAAGAGCTCCTTGTCATCGTAAAACTCTTCCATATTTATATCGACCAGAGTTTTGTAAAGTGCACTTAAGTCACCTCTGAATCTGGTTCTTATGACATTTTTCCTGCTGGAAAAATCGAAAGCGCTGTTTTTCTCGCTAAGTTTTTTGGCAAGTTTTGTAAGATCAATGTTATTCCATTTATCAAGAGAAAGGGGGTTTATACCTATTAATATTGATATCTCACCATCTTCAAGATAGGTTATTTTCCCTATGAGAGGTTGTTTGAATAAACTAAAATATACCCTTGGTAAAAGGCGTTCGCTATCCGGTGTTTTTATGTAGCCGATCATTTCGTTTT
>JAACEC010000030.1 GCA_011682715.1 Pseudomonadota bacterium | reverse complement strand
GCGACATAGGCATAGGAGCCCGAGACCGCTACACCAAGAGCCGAGCCCGGGGTATCATAATAGCCGACCTCCTGCGGGTTGGTCGGGTCTGAGACATCAATCACTCGAATCCCGGAATCATCGTCAGCAACATAGGCATAAGAGCCTGAGACCGCTACATCAAGAGCATAGCCCGGGGTATCATAATAGCCGACCTCTTGGGGGTTAGTCGGGTCTGATACATCAATCACCCGAAGCCCGGAATCAGCATCAGCAACATAGGTATAAGAGCCTGAGACCGCAACACCACGAGCCGAGCTCGGGGTATCATAATAGCCAACCTCCTGCGGGTTGGTCGGGTCTGAGACATCAATCACTCGAAGCCCGGAATCAGCATCGGCAACATAGGCATAGGAGTCCGATACTGCTACATCAAGAGCATAGCCTGGGGTATCATAATAGCCGACCTCATGGGGGTTGGTCGGGGTTGATACATCAATCACTCGAATCCCGGAATCATCGTCAGCAACATAGGCATGGGGACCCGAGACCGCTACATCAAGAGCATAGCCCGGAGTATCATAATAGCCAACCTCATAGGGGTCGTACGGATCTGAGACATCTATTACCCGAAGTCCCCCGTAATATCCATCAGTAACATAGGCATAGGAGCCCAAGACCGCTACATCACGAGCCCTGCCCGTATAATAATAGCCGACTTTCTGGGGGTTGTACGGGGTTGAGACATCAAGTACCCGAAGCCCGTAATAAGTAGCAACATATGCATAGGAGCCCGAGACCGCAACACCATAAGCATTGCCCAGGGTATAATAACAGCCGACTTCCTGGGGGTCGTACGGGTCTGAGACATCAATCACACGAAGCCCGGCACCAGCAACAATGGCATAGGAGCCCGAGACCGCTACATCAAGAGCACTGCCCGGAGTATCATAATAGCCGACCTCTTGGGGGTTGGTCGGGGCTGATACATCAATCACCCGAAGCCCGTCATCCCAATCAGCAACATAGACATAGGAGCCAGAGACCGCAACACCCCAAGCACCATCTGGAGTATCATAATAGCCGACCTCCTGGGGGTTGGTCGGGTCTGATACATCAATCACCCGAAACCCCTTGTAATCATCAGCAACATAGGCATAGGAGCCTGAGACCGCGATACCACGAGCATAACCCGGAGTATCATAATAGCCAACCTCATGGGAGGTAGTCGGGTCTTGAACATCTATCACCCGAAGCCCGTCACTACCATCAGCAACATAGGCATAGAAGCCCGAGACAGCAACATCGTAAGCCTCGCCCGGGGTATTGCATATTCCTAATTTAGTGGGCGCAGAAGGATTTTTTACATCCCAGATTTCAAGTCCGGCATCTCCCGCCGCAATATAAAGCAAAGAGTCGGATTGGTTGTAAAAAAGCCCTCTTACAAAGTCTCTGGTATGGACCTGTTCGGAGAGCTTCACCGGATTGGTAGGGTCTGACATGTCAAGTATATAGACACCACCACCGGAACCGCAAAAACCGAGAGACCGCACCGAGTCATAAGCAACCGCCTCCGATGGCCCAAAAGGCCAGTTGCCGACAAACCGGACATTCAGGGAATCTGTTGTAAGCCTGATTGTGTTGGGGGCACTTAATGGGTTGCCGGCAAACCCGACATTCAGGGAATCCTGACCGTAGACGGGACCAGCGATAATTATTACAATCAGCCCGATGAGAACCCATATTCCATAACTGTTACCTATAATAGACTTGTTAGACTTGTTCATTGCTCCTCCTTTTCCCTTGTTCGAAGGGATTTTTGCGGTTAAGACCGAATGGTTCGTTTCAATTCCTTACATGTAAGCTATAAATTATGATAAATAATAAAAAATAATTTGTCAAGTTTTAGAAGTTTCAATGTTGTTACAATGTCAAAATATCACATGTAAATTACAAAGGAAGTGCCTCACGGGGTCGTGTCTTTACATTTGACATTCACTCTTCACCCTTTCCTATTTCCCTCTATTGCTCTATCTACAATTCCTTTTATATTCTTATCTCTTCTCATCATTTCTTCAAATCTTTTCACTGAAACAGATTCACCTGTATAATCTATATCAAACATTCTACCTACCTCCCTCAATGATAAAACTGTATATTTCCTTTCTCAAATGATAATCTCAAAGCTCTTACCACAACATTAATGCTATATAATCAAAATTCCTATATATCAAATGTAAAGACGCGACCCCCATAATTTCTCTCTTCTGTTTGAATAAATAACCGATTGACTTTGTATATAGATTAGAGTTAGAATAGAAAAAAGGAGAAACTATGCAATTATGGATGATCTGGTTGGCTTTAGCCTTACTTTTTTTTATACTTGAAATTATATTTCCCGCATTTTTCTTTATGTGGTTCGGCATTTCAGCCGCAATAGTTGCATTAATAGCCCCCTTACATCTGAATATCTATATACAGTTTGCGATATTTGCGGTTTTGGCATCCGTTTTAGCCATTCTTTCAAGAACAATTTTCAATAAATACTTTTACAAGAACTCGGATAAATTGCCCAAAACGAATGTTGACAAATATATCGGGAAATCCTTAATTGCTCTCGAGGATATTGACAACGTTAAAGAAACGGGAAAAGTAAAAGTCGATGGTGTTTTATGGAACGCACGTACAACCGACGATACTACAATCATAAAGAAGGGAAAAGAAGTCGTGGTTGAAAAGGTAGAAGGTGTAACATTATACGTTAAAGCAAAGGAGAAATAATGGCTGTTCTAATAATTTTTCTTATAATCTTAGCAATTATTTTCGTTATTAAAGGTATCTTTATTGTAAACCAGGCCCATGTTGTCATTATCGAGCGCCTCGGAAAATTCCAAAAAGTTGCTGAAAGCGGTATACATTTCATGTGGCCTTTTGTGGATAACATACGTTCGTTCAAGTTTATCAGGGGGTATGTCTCAAAAATAGACCTCAGAGAGCAGGTCCTTGATTTCGATCCTCAACCGGTTATAACGAAAGATAATGTAACAATGCAAATCGATACCGTGGTTTACTACCAAATCACAGATGCCGTTAAAGCGATGTACGAGATCAATAACCTCGTACTTGCTATTGAAAAACTCACAATAACGACACTTAGAAACGTTATAGGAGATTTGACTTTGGACGATACACTCGTTTCCCGTGCCAGAATTAACGGCGATATGCAACAGATATTAGACGAAGCTACGGACAAATGGGGTGTCAAGGTGAATAGAGTCGAATTGAAAAATATCAATCCACCTGAGGAAATTCAGGAAGCCATGGCAAAACAGATGAAGGCGGAAAGAACGAAACGTGCAACCATACTTGAAGCTGAGGGTCTTAAAAAGGCAGCGATTTTGAAAGCTGAAGGAGAACAACAAGCCACAATTAACATTGCTAAAGGAAACAGAGAGGCAAAGATTCTAATAGCTGAAGGTGAAGCCATGGCAATTAAACAGGTATATGATGCCATCCATAAGGGTAAACCGACACGAGATCTGATTACAATTAAGTATCTCCAAACGCTTAGCGAAATGGCAAAAGGGGACAGCAACAAAGTATTTATTCCCTACGAAGCATCGGGGGTCTTAAGCTCGCTTGGAATGATCAAAGAGATTTTCAATACAAAGGAAAAGAAAGGAAAAAACGAATAAGGAATAAAACATTCAGTCCTTTACTATTAAAAAAAGGGGAGCAAAAAGCTCCCCTTTTTTATTAGGAAAATATTATTCAGCCTTTTCTTCCCGAGCCTCACCTTCCCTTGATTCGCTTTCGGCTAATTTCTTCCTGTATTCGCTGATAACAGCCTCCTCGATTCTTTTGCGCATTTCATTATTTATCGGATGCGCTATATCACGATATGTTCCGTCTTTTGCTTTTCTTGAAGGCATTGAGATAAACAAACCGTTACTTCCCTCAATTATCTTCAAGCCCCTTACGACAAAGCTGTTGTCAAACGTCACATTTGCAAATGCCTTGAGTTTTGGTTCGCTACGAAGCGTGATTCTGATTTCTGTGATTTCCATAAAAAACTCCTTTTGTTGTTGATTTACACCGTCGATTTGCAGGCAAACACCTCTAAATCCGGAGATGTTATCCTCTCCTTTATCATTAATGCCTGTTCCTCGTTCTCGGCAATTCCGAAAACTGCCGAACCGCTACCGGTTAAACAGGCACCTAATGCTCCATTTTCTATTATTTCGTTTTTGAGGAACAACATAACCTTATATTGTTTTAAAACAAGACTCTCAAAACCATTACTCAGTGCCGATGCCATCAATCTAATATCCTTATTAAAAATACTATTTCTAATTAAAATAATATTTTCTTTTGACTTTGTCAAGTCATTTTTTATATTTCTGTAAGCATATGCCGTATCCACATCGATATTTTTAAATTTGGCTACTACAAAGTTTATATTAAAATTCTCGTATTGACTTACCAGTTTCTCTCCTATCCCCTGCAGTTCAACAATACCCGGATAGAAAAAGGAAGGTATATCCGCCCCTACATTCTTTCCGGCTTCAACAAGTTCATCAATTACATAGTATCCCCTCAAAAATTCGTTTAACCAAATCGCGACTGCCGCAGCATCTCCACTTGCCCCGCCAAGACCTGCTTTTGAAGGAACATTCTTGTCTATATAGATATCCAGTTTGTAAGGAATCGGCTTTATTTTGTTTAATTCGTTGATTATTTTAAAAACAGTGTTACTTTCGTTATCGGGAACATTGTCATCAGAGCAGGAAAGATTAATCCCCAGCTGTTTTGACTTTTCCAATGTAATCCGTATATCGTCACCAAGGCTGGTTTTTACCATTATTGTGTGGATTTCGTGATATCCGTCACTTCTCATTCCCCCCACTTCAAGGAATAAATTCAGTTTTGATTTACTTTTTATGTTATAGGATTCCATTTATATAATCTTTTATCACTTCTCTCCAATCTTTCAGCTTCTCCCCTGTAACTTCGGTGTATTTTTTTGTGGAAAGACATGTGTATATGGGGCGAACTGCGTGATATTTCACATTCTCTTTGGAGACAGGTACAATCTTGCCAGACTTTATATCCAACATTTTTTTTATATAAACTGCCATATCGTATCGGGTAGTACATCCCTCATTCACTACGTGATAAATCCCCGTTCCCCCGATTTCCATAAGTTTCATAAGTGCTCGAGAAACAGTATCCGTGTAGGTCGGATTACCCCATTTGTCACTCACGAGCCTTATAGTTTTATCATTCAGCAATTCTCTTATCAATTGGTCCACAAAATTCAATTTTCCTTTGCCGAATAACCAGGCTACTCTTATAATAATAGATTTATCCGTTTCTGAAATTATTCTTTTTTCTCCCTCTATTTTACTTTCACCGTAAATGTTCACGGGATTTGTTTCCTCATCTTCACCGTACTTGCCGTCTTTGTTCCCGTCAAACACATAATCAGTGCTAATATGCACGAGTAGTTTGTCTTTCCTTTTACAATATCCTGCAAGTTCTCCGGGGGCGTCTGCATTCACTTTAAATGCTTTATCCTGTTCCGATTCACACTTATCCACATCTTTAAATGCAGCAGTGTTTATGACAGCATCGTAATCATCGAGCATATAAAAGCTATCTCTGTCTGTAATATCCAATTCATAATGTGAAAAGGGAAAAACATCGTATTTCTTTTCAAACACCTTTTCAATGGAGTAAGCCAAAAGTCCCCCTCCCCCTAAAATAGCAATCTTATTTATCATAATGTATATTTTCCATTATGAATTTGAATAACTCGTTAAGTGCCGTATCAATTCCTTCCGGGGTTTTCCCTCCGCATTCTGCCATTTCGTCATTTCCCCCTCCTCCGCCTTTTATATGTCCCGCTATAAACTTTGCAATCCGCTTTGCTCCTATATTCTTTTTCAAATCATCCGACACCCTCACAACGACATAAGGTCTGTTTTCAATGACATTTGCTATTACCGTGACGTAGGAATCCGTAAGTTTCTCTTTTACCACATCCATAAATCGTTTTGTAGTTTCTTTGTCGCCAAAATCCAATTTATACGGAAAAATTTTTATTCCATTAAAACTGCCTATATTCTCCATTGCTTTCGGCATTATGGCATTAATGAGTTTGTACTCTAATTTTTCGTTTGACTTTTTTAATCTGTTGTTTTCGTTTAAAAGTTTTATGACACTATCTTCGGCTTTGTCTACGGGTGTGGAAAGAATGGAGGAAATCGATTTTACAAGTTCTTCGTCTCCCCTTGCCTTTTCGTAAGCATGAAAACCGGTAATGCACTCGACTCTCCTGATACCGGACGCAACTGCGGATTCGCTTATAATCCTGAATAATCCGATTTCACCGGTATTGGAGAGGTGGGTCCCACCACAAAATTCTCTGGAAAAATCTCCGATTGAGACTACTCTTACAATTTCACCGTATTTCTCACCGAAGAGCGACATCGCCCCTGTTTTTTTTGCCTCTTCAATAGGTAATTCAACAACTTCAATGGGCATATTACTCAATATTTTTTCATTGACAATTGTTTCAACCTCATCCAGTTCTTCACGTGTCATAGGAAGCGGGTGAGAAAAATCAAAGCGCATCTTTTTATCTCCCACAAATGATCCTTCCTGATGAACATGCTCACCCAAAACTTTTCTCAGAGCGGCATGTAGCAGGTGCGTTGCGGTGTGATTCCGAGCTATATCGAATCGTTTCTTTTCATCAACTTCGGCAAATACCTCTTCGTCTTTAATCTCTCCGTGCAATGTTCCCATATGAATATTCCCCATAGGGCTTTTTTGCGTATCACTAACATCTATGTACCAATCACTACCTGCAATTTTACCACTATCGCCGATTTGTCCCCCTGATTCGGCATAAAAGGGTGTCTCCTCGAGAATGATATCCACCGTTTTCCCTCTGATTCGGTAAGCATTTATTCTACTTCTCACGGAAATTTTATCATAACCTATAAATCGTGATTCGCCTTTGTTGAAATAGATCCATTGGTATTTTCCCTCTTCTTTGAATTTTGAACTCCTTTTTGCCTTTTCTTTGGCACTTATTAGCTCCTCTTCGAATCCCTTTTTATCGATTCCGAATCCGTCGTCTTCCACGATAATTTCCAAAAGATCGATGGGGAATCCGTATGTATCATAAAGTATAAACAGTGACTTACCGTCGAGAATTTTTTTATTTTCCTTCTCCGCCTCTTTTTTTATCCCTTCATAATAAAACAATCCCTTTTTCAAGCTCTTGAAAAACTTCTCCTCCTCGGATTTTATTATCATCGATGTTTGTGAAGCTTTTTCCTTTATTTCCGGGTATGTATCACCCAAAATGTCAACCACAGGGCTAACGAGCTTATAAAGCGTGGGTTCGTCAATGCCCAGAATATTGAGCTGTCTTACCGCACGCCTCAAAATTCTCCGCAGGACATATCCCCTACCTTCATTCGACGGATATATACTCTCCGAAATAGTTGCAACAAGTGCCCTTATATGATCGGCAACTATTCTCATTTCTACGAGATTTTCATCATAGGATTTATTCGTTATGCTAACTAATTCTTCTATTATCGGGTAAAACAAATCTGTTTCATAATTAGATTTCTTCCCCTGCATAACCATTGCGAGTCTTTCAAGTCCCATTCCTGTATCTATACCGCGATTTTTAAGAGGTTTTCTTGTCCCGTCAACGGACTGGTCAAACTGAGGAAAAACGAGATTCCAAACCTCGATAAATCTGTTACAATCGTTTTCTATGGTACATTTTCCAGGCATATTATCAAACTCTTTCCCAAGATCATAGAATATTTCCGATGAAGGACCGCATGCCCCTTGCCCCCCGGCAGGTCCCCAAAAATTAGATTTGTCCCCGAGCTTGAATATTTTGTTACTCTCCAAACCGACCTCGTTTTTCCAAATTCCATAAGCTTCATTATCGGATTCATGGACGGTAACGTACATCTTTTCTTTATCGATTTCCAAAACCTCTGTGAGAAATTCCCATGCCCAAGTGATAGCCTCTCTTTTGAAGTAATCTCCAAAGGAAAAATTCCCAAGCATCTCAAAAAATGTATGATGCCTGATTGTTTTACCCACATTTTCCAGATCACTTGCCTTTCCCCCCACTCTTAAACATTTCTGGCATGAGGTTGCTCTTTTGTACGGCGGTCCCACTATTCCTGCAAAATACGGTTTAAATTGTACCATCCCCGCTACCGTAAAAAGTAATGTAGGATCAGCCGGAACTAAAGGAGCACTTTTCACAATTGTATGTTCTCTTTCTTTAAAATATTCCAAAAATATATTCCTTAACTCTTTCCCTGTTCTCATAACGCTCCTTTTCTTACATTGATTATTTTACAGTTTCTTTCTCAGCTCGATATAATCTTCTTTTGAAATCTTACCTTCTTTCAACTGATTATCCAGATCTCTTAAATGCTCTTCTCTATGTCTTTTGGAGAACGAATTTGTCTTTGAGTTATAGATAAAAACAAGAGCAATAAATCCGACTATAAAAATAGCGATAATAATTAGTAACGCAACCATAACCATTATATACAACAATATTGACTTTTTGTAAAGGTTAGACGTTGTGCATATTGGGGTCAGTCCTTGACATTTGACATTTGCAATGTATTTATTACTCGATTTTTTGTTTAATTCTTTTGACTATCACGGACATATCTTTGTTTTTATCGATTCTTTATTTAAACCTTCTTATTGAAACAGATATTGTTGGAAGAGGGGCAAATGTCAAATGTCAAGGACTGACCCCGGATTTCTGTGAATATGGACTGTCCGGGCAAAAATGTTTCACTATATATTTTTGTAATTACACTTGCAATTTTTAATCTCTGTTAAAATAGAAAGACGCCCAAACTGGACGTCTTTACGGTTAAATTCATAACGATAGGAGCTATGGTTTTTAAGCACTACATCGCTACGTATCATATTTGGAGAGAAAAATTTACAATGAATCGATCAACATGTATTATAATTAATTTTAGCTATTGCTGTAATATCAGATAGAGTCCATATAATGGTGTAAAAAGGAGAGCCATAAGAGCTCACCTCTGTTATAATGAAAAGAGAATCAAAAAGGAGGTAAGATTATGGCTCAGGTTAATATTACACTA
>JAACEC010000029.1 GCA_011682715.1 Pseudomonadota bacterium | reverse complement strand
TTTATACAATTGGTTACCTCACATTTTTCTTTTCATTATCCGTATCTCCCCATTACTTCTTTAGCCCTATCGCTATTCACCGAAACTACATGAGATATTTGACAAAACTCAACCTTTATCATAATATAACAATATGAAAAGATTTTTCTCCGTTTTTGTTTTTATCCTTATAACATTCAATTTACTATCTGCCTCTAACGTCGGATTCGAAAAGGCATTAAAAGAATCAACGAAAATGATTTCACAGGGGAAATACGGACGAGCAACAAACCGTTTGAAGCGATTGATTTACGTTTCAACGGATAGGAACATACTCATGTCTTCATATTTTCTCCTGGGATATGTGAATTACAGGAAGGAAAATTATGACAGTTCAATCTCAAATTTCAAGAATTCGCTGAAATATTCATATGATAAAACCAACAGATCTGTCATTTATCTTTGGATAGCCAAATCATTTTACCAGGTTAACCTTCTCGACAGTTCCGAAGTCTATTTTTCCAAAATAAGTAACAATCTACCTATTAGAGAACTCTATTCCGAAATCTATTTTTACAAATCGCTTTTGAAATTCAAAGAAGCAAAGATAGACAATGCCTTAAATATTCTCTCGAAAATATTCAGTAGCTCTCCACCGCATTGGATTTTAAACAATCTCTACTACTCATACGCCTATTTGGCTCACTTTAAATATCCAAAAAATATTGCCGATAAAGTTATCGACTCGCTACTTGAAATTGATAAAACTAAAAAGATATACATGTTAAAGGGATTTTTTGGAATAAAAGACAGCTCTTTCACCGAAGCAGAAAAAAATCTGAGAGAGTCATTGAAAACCAAAAATTGTCAGTTCACAAATTATACATACACGCTTCTTTTATGGGATTTAATATATCAAAACAAATTTTACGAAGTAACCAAATTGTACAATGACACATTTGATATCCCCGAATATAACGAATCAATACTCTTTTTATATGGTTATTCCCTAGAAAAAATCCGAAATTATGGTGAAGCAATCAGTGTTTTCGACAATTTGATCGACAAATATCCGCAATCAAGATATGTACCCTATGCACTGTTTTTTAAGGGGCTCTCTCTTATTAACACAAACAGCTACGATCAGGCTCTGAATCTATTTAAAAATTTCGAATCGGTCTATCCGAAATATCACAATTTGTACTATTACAGCCAATACTATCATGCTTATACATTATATAAACTCGGAAAATACAACGATGCTATTGTCATTTTTAAAAATATTATTGATGAAATGCCGGATTTTAAAGAAAAGGACCGAACTTATTATATGATTGCCAAATGTTATCAAAACATGAAGTCTTACAATTATGCTATCGCTAATTTTAAAATAGTTCTGGACAGTTTTCCTAACAGTTCCAACCTCGATTATGCAGCATACAATATCGCAATATCAAATTACATGAAGAAAAAATATCGTACAGCATTAAAACAGTTTACTTCCTTGAGTTCGGGGAATAAATTAACGAAGAGCATCAACGAGAATATCTGTTTCTACATAGAAAAATGCCACTTTAAGTTGGGAAGATACAGAAACATAATAGAAATGGCAATCGCTTTTGTAAAAGAATACCCCAACATGGAAAAATCAAGAGAACTTATTTCCGAAATAGATCTTTACTACAGAAATAAGGGCAATATAAAGAAACTGATCGATTTCTACGGCTATCTGATCGACAGTACTTCACAACTTCCCGACAAACCCGATTATATTCGAACTTTGGCGGGGATTTATGCCGATATCGGTTGTTATGAATCTTCGCTAAATTATTATAACAAGTTAGATCCCAAAAATTTTGATGATAAGTTGGAAATTACCGATCTTTTGATCCAAATAAGCAGATATAACGACGCCATTCAAGTTTTAAGAACGATGTTAAAAAATTACCAATCCATACAATACTCGAATAAAATTTTGTTTAATATTTCTCGCTGTTATAGCGGGATAAGGGAATATTCCGAATCGGAAAAAATTCTTAATAAAATTGTCAGTTCTTATGACAGTTTAAAAGCAGACACATTTTATGTGAATACGATAATATCCTTATCAAATCTGTATGCAAAAAACGGAAAAATAACTGATGCGGAATCTCTTCTTTCTAAAACAGCGGAAAAAGTTCAAATTATGAAATACACGCTACATATAAAACTTGCCGATTTATACTACGATGAGGACAAATATAATGAATCAATTAAAGCAGCCAAAAAAGCTTCGCTTTACATCAATCATGATGTAAATAAACTGTCATCTGTTTATTACTTTATTTCACGTTGTTATATCAGATTAGGAGACACAGACGAAGCACTACAAAAGTTGGATGAAGCTCAATTACTTACAAAGGATCAATCTCTATTAAATAAAATTATTATTCTGAAGGATAAGATAAAAAAGGGGAAGCTTTAAACTTCCCCTTTTTATCATCATTATCTACTTAATAATATGAGGTGTTAAGAAGATAAGTACCTCTTTCTTGTCCTTATGCTTTGTTTGCGTTCCGAATAAATTCCCAAGTATTGGAATTCCTCTCAGAAGAGGTAAACCTGTGCTTGTATTTGTCTCGGTAGATTTAATAAAACCTCCCATAACAACCGTTTCACCGTCTTTAACAACCTGACGGGTGTTAGCTTCGGTTGTGTTAATTATAGGATGGTTTGTCGCAACTCCCTCAACCGTACTTAACTCGGCGTGAATATCCATCGTTACTTCATTAAGTGAATTTATTTGGGGAGTAACTTGAATCTTAGCACCTACCGTGTACATCTGTGTTACGGGATTTCCCCTTTGATCAAGAGTAACTACGGCAAATTTCTTACCACCCAATATACTTGCTCTTCGATTGTTTACTGCTGTGATTCTCGGATTTGCAATTACTTTGGATTTATTCTCCTTTTCAAGCATCTGCAATTTCGCATTAATATTTACATAGGAACTTACGGTTCCTACATTCAATGTTGTGTGCGGGGCAATCTCCTCTCCTGATTTGACGTTGCCCTTTACATCTCCAGTGGGTGAGGAAAGACCCTCTACATCCCAATTGATACCCAAGCCTTTATCGAAATTCGCATCAAGCTCAACTACCTTTACGACAATTTCAACCTGTGGATTCGGCGAGTCAAGCATATATAACATCTTACCTACGTCATCTAATTTTTCCTTAATGTCTGTAACGATCAACGAGTTTGTCCTTTTGTCAACCTCAATTGTTCCTCTCGGCGATAATATTTTTTTCAACGGTCCCTTAATCTCGTCTGCATGTGCAAATTTTAATTTGAATATTTTGTTAATAAGCGGGTTGGATTCCTCCTTTGTTTGAAGTTCTTTTTTGAACTCGTCTCCCGTTCCCACTCTTATTATGTCTCCGTCAATAATATACGTATATCCTGCTGTTCTCAATATGACATCAAGTGCTTTCTCCCATGGAACATCATGTAAGCTCAACGTGATTGTACCCTTCACATTATCGCTGACAATAATGTTACGTCCGCTGTAATTTGCAAGTCCCCTGAGTACCGTAACCAAATCCGTATTTTCGAGATCAAGAGAAATTAGCCCTTCGCTATCATCTCCATTCTCGGAAACATCTGAAATTAACTGTTTTGAATAAACATTGAAGGACGAGACTCCCGAATTGATAGTCAAATTGATTACGGACTTCTCTCTTGTGATATTATAGAAGTATTCTTTATCCGTATAGAATGTAAACCTTATCACTTTATCGTTTGGTTTTGAGATTTCAATGCCGTTAATACCTCCCCTATTTATCATTAGTTTTTCAGGGGAAATGTCATTCGTAACACCGACAAAATCAATCACGACTCTTGACGGAGTGGAAAGCGAATAATCCGTAAAGGTTACATCACCGACACTACCAAGTTTAACCAATGTTTGTCCTCCTGAATACGGAGAAACCGTGATACCGGTAATTTGACTCCCGAACATTACCAGTGGAACCAAAATCACCATCAGCAGAATAGCTACTTTTCTCATATGAACCTCTTCTTTTAAAATTTTAACTTTTGATTTTCAGATTCTAATTTAAATTTTGTTTCCGATACAACACCAAACTGATGCGTTTCAAAAATTACATAATCCTCACCGATTTTTTTGACATATCCGTCGGCAATTTTATCATTCTCTTTTAATACATAACCCTGACCGCCGAACTCCTTAACCAACGCGACCCTTCCGTTTGGTCCTTCAATTATCCCGGTAAGTACCGCATTGTCCAGGTTTAGTGATTCCGTTCCCCTCGTCTTGGACAGGAGTGGTTCGAAAACATCCCGCTTACTTGCTGATTTAAACGAATATTGCTCAACATTAAAGGGTAATTTTACTTCCTTTAACATACTATCGAGATTAACCGTATCCGATTCCTGAGACACAGCTGTATCATTTTCTTGTACTACGGCTTTTACGAGATTATTATCTATTATGCTGCCCTTTTGGACTGTTTTATTCCCACTATTCCCGACAAAGAAAGTAACTACCTTGTTCACGAGATAGTTTGATAAGTTTCCTTCTTTCTTACATCCGGAAAGCAGCAACAGCAAAACAGCCAAAACAGGAATAATTCTTTTCATAATTACTTACCTCCCTTTTTATTGGTGTTTTGAGGAGGTCTTAAACCCGGATTCAAAGCATAAGTCTCGATTTGAAAATCAGCTTTAATTGTTTTTATCCTTCCGGTTTTGGATTTGCTTGACTTGTTTTCTTTAACAACAAAAGAGAGAGTTTTAACGATTCTCTTCGTCATTCCGAGCCGTGTTAAAAATATACCCAAATTATTAAAATTAGATTCTACTGAAATTTTATACTTAGCTGACGAATACTCTCCCGAAGAAGTAACACCACCAAAAGGAGAAAATTTTGTTACTTTTACATTTTGCTGTGATGCCAATCTACCAACAATTTTTATAACCTGTGCCGTTTCGATTTTATCCGGCAGCATGGAACTTGCTTTCTGCCATTGTAATCCCATCTCATGGTATTTTTTCTTTACATCGTCAAGACTGGCCGCTACACGACGCGCATTACTTAGTTTTGTCGAAATTTTGGTATGTTCGTCTTTAAGTGTTCTTATCTTTGCATTGTTTTTATTGATAATCAAAACACTCCAGAGGACAATAATTATTATTAAAAGTAATGCAGATGTGCTGAGAACAACTATGTTTTTCTTATCCATAATCACCTGCCTTTATATTTTTATGCTGCATGATAATTTAAATTCCATAATATCATGCTGTAATAAAGTCTTCTTTTCAATAACTTTCAAAATTACGTTGCCAAAATACGGATCCCTTTCAAGATTTCTCATAAAATCCGCAACAATAACATTGGAAAATGTTACACCCGATATACTCAACTGATTTCCCGATTGTTTCACATTTACCAACCACATATAGTCAGGAACGGACAGAGCCAGATTATCGAGTATTTTAGCCTCATTTAACCTACCGACATTCAATTTTCCAACAATGCCTATCTTATGTTGTAAATCCTGTTGTTTTTGTCTGAACTGTTTCACCATTTGAACCGCGTCTTGCAGGCTGTTCAGCTCCGTTTGCATTGATTTGATTTCTGTCCTTAATTTATTCATTGTAGAGTTTTGCTTTATTGTTATTAACAACAGAATAACAATAACAACAACATAAACACCTGCAATAGCAAAAACACCGCCTTTTACCGGGAGTTGAAAATTCATGCTAATTTTAGGAACACCAAGTTCCTTCTTTTTTCATCTCCTCAGGTAACAAATTAATATCTATCATAAACACACTCCTATTTATTTGCATTTAAGGCTAATCCGCAAGCTTCAGCTATAATCGGAGCAATTTTCTTAACATTTTCCGCACCAAGCTCGTCTTTGATTCCGATTTTAGCAAAGGGGTTGATTAGCTCTACTTTCGTTTCAAAGTGTTTTGATAGTTTATCTATGATACCTGGAACAACTGCTCCTCCTCCGGATAGGGCAATTCTGTTAATATGGTCCTTGTCTCTCGTCATGTATGTTAGGTTTCTCTCAATGCTAACCGATAAACTATCCACAAATTCGTCTAGAGCGGCATTAATTTCATCTTTGTTGTACTTTTCCAGGTTCTCCCCCTTTATGATACTAAGTGCCTCTTCCTGAGTGATTCCGAATTTTTTCTGAAGTTCGTAAATGTATTTCTTAACCGCTGTGGGGTTCCCTCGAGTAAAGAGAAATACATTATCATCTACAAAACTTATGTTCGTATTTTCAAAACCGACGCCGATTAAAGCAACAAATTCCCCTTTTACATCTTCGCTGTTGTATTCGAAAACATTTTGAGTCGCAAAACTGGAAACATCCATCTTCTTTACTTCCAAGCCTGCCTCATGTAAAAGGTCCACCTTTTGGATGACAGCATCTTTCTTGGCAGCCACCAATAAAACATCGATTTTCCCGTCCGCTCTGTCACGATTCACAACCGAATAATCCAGTTCAATACTGTTCACATCAAACGGTATCTGCTGCTCCGCTTCCCATTTGACAGATTCGGCAATTTCACTGTCTTTCATTTTCTCCATTAATTACGGATTTACCGTAAATTGATGTAGCGACATTTTTACTCTTGAGTTTCATTTCATCGATCATCTCTTTAAGAGTATTAATAACCAGCCCTCTATCCATTATCTCTTCATCAACGATGGCCTCAGAGGTCAACTCTTTCACCATATACTTACTTAGGACTGGAGAGTTTGGTAATCCATCCAATTCAACTATTTTGATCAGCGAACTACCGATATCCACACCTATTCCTACTTTACTTTTTGCCATAGTCCCTACCTTTTTAAGATTCAATATACTTGATTAATGAAGAACCTTTGATATGCCATCTTCGGCCAATCTTTTTACCGCTAAGCTTTCCGGCTCTTAAAATATTCCGTACTGTTTGGTCACTAAGCGATAATAACTTCGCAACTTCAACCACCGTGTAGAATTCCCTTGGATTGATATTATTCGACGATAATGCCATAGACACTCCTTTTTTATATATACTTATACATAACTAACTATAGGATTATATACTTGATGATAACCAATGTCAAGTAATATTACTTATATATAAACATACACAACATATTGCATATATTGTGTATGTTTATCCAAGATATTGTGATTAATTAAAACTTCACTTTCGGTGCTTCTCTCTCTTCTTCAGATTCCACCTTGAAAAATTCTCTCTTTGCGAAGCTAAACATTCCCGCAATTGTATTTTGAGGGAATTTTTGTATCAAAGTGTTGTAATAAGCAACTACATCATTGTAATGCTGCCTTGCAAATGAAATTTTATTCTCCGTCGAAGTCAATTCCTCCTGCAGTTGCATCATATTCTCGTTTGCTTTAATATTCGGGTAATTTTCCATTACGGCAAACAACGATTTCAAGGTATTTGTCAACGCCCCTTCGGCTTTTGCTTTCTCCGCAACACCATTAGCATTCATTGCATTTGAACGCGCCTGTGTAACCCTTATAAAAATTTCCTTTTCATGCTCCATGTACCCTTTCACTGCATTAACGAGATTGGGAATCAGATCGTATCTTCTCTTTAATTGAACATCTATACTCGCCCATGCATTATTGATACGAACTCTTGATGCTACCAATGTGTTATAAACGCCCACAATATACATGATTATAAGCACGATTATAACAATCAGAACAATTATAGCAACCATTCAAACCTCCATTTTAGAGAATTCTACTATATTAACATATTTCAGTCAATGTCATTTAATGTTTCTTTTACCACATCATGGTAAATTTTACGGTACTTCACTATACACGCTTCACTTTCATATACAACATTCAAATGAATTTTATTCTGTAATTTGATTATACATTTACCGCATCTATTTAAAGGAATTCTTTTTTCTTCGAAAATCTCATTATATTTGCTGTAAATTTTATCGATAATCATATCTATATTTTTATTCTTCCTTGCCGAAACGAATATTGCCCCCGGGTATTTTTCCAAAATTCTTTTTAATATATTCTCGTCATAAATCAAATCGATTTTGTTGAATACCAATATTGACTCCTGCCCAAAATCCAATTTTTGGGCAACTTCGTTAACGGTATCAATCTGCTCTTTATAATAGGGTGAGGAAATATCAACTATATGCAATTTTAAATCGGCGTCTTTTATCTCGGATAACGTCTCGTAGAACGAATTAATGAGTTCGGGCGGGATATCCCTTATGAAACCTATTGTATCTGTTATGAGGCAAATATCGTTGTTTTTAAATTTCATAATTTTGGTCACCGGATCAAGCGTGGCAAATAATTTGTCCTGAATCTTGGCATGATAATCCGTTAATCGCCGTAAGATCGATGTTTTCCCCGAGTTGGTATATCCGATTAAAACACATTTGAATTCCTTTTGTCTTTTCTTACTTTGTACTTTTTTATTTTTCTTTATCTCATCCAGCTTCCCGTTCAGCGTCTTTATACGCTGGCGTAATTCCCTTCTTCTGTATTCTATCTCCTGTTCTCCGGGACCTCTCGTTCCTATCCCACCACCGGTTCTCGAAAGATTCTCATAAGCTCCGATCAATTTGGAGTATTCGAATTTTAAACGCGCCAATTCTATCTCTATTTTTGCAATCCTCGTTTTGGCATGTTCATAAAATATGTTAAGTATTACTTCATGTCTGTCCTGAACATCAAGGTCGGTCATTTTCATTATGTTATTCTTTTGCCTTCTTGCCAAATCGACATTAAAAACCAGCTTGTCGATACCGTTCTTCTCGGCGATTCTCTTTACTTCATCGATTTTACTGTTTGAAATGAATGTAGAGGCTATTGTTTCCCTGTTGTTGATAAGAAATGTCCCTACGACATCATCATCCTGAGTTTTACATAAAGATGCCAACTCGAGAACATCAAAATCGATATTTTCACTTCTTGAAGATTTTACTCCAATCACAAGAACTCGAGGGGGGAAATTTTGATTTATGGGAATTCCTCTATGCATTCTTTACCTTATTGTACACTTCCTTTGCCATATACGAACTTCTCACAAGGGGCCCCGACACGACATATACCCCTACCTCTTTTCCCTTTTCTTCGTACGATTTAAAAATTTCGGGCGTTACATACCTTTGCACCTCTATATTTCTCCTTGTAGGCTGAAGGTATTGCCCGATGGTAAATATTTTAACTCCTACAGATGCAACCTCTTCAATTGTTTTGTATACTTCTTCGTCCGTTTCTCCTATTCCGACCATCATGCCGGATTTAATAATAATGTTTTTATTCTCGGTAGCCGCTTTAAGGACACTCATACTCAAATTGTAATTCGCTCTAACGTCCCTTATGAAGGGGGATATCCTTCTGACAACCTCTATATTATGGGCAAAAACATTAATCCCTGAGTCGAGTACGGCATCTATAAGATCTTTTCTGCCACCGAAATCCGGGGTTAAAACCTCAATCCCTATTTGCGGATTATCTTTCCTGAGCAACTCGGCTGTTCTGATAAAAATACCCGCCCCAAAATCATCGAGGTCATCCCTGTCCACAGATGTAATAACCACATAATCAAGCCCCATTCGTTTAACGGCGTCAAGCAATCTGTCCGGCTCGGAACTGTCGACTATCTCTTTCGGATTCCCCGTTTTTGTAGCACAAAATTTACAAGCTCTCGTGCATGTATCTCCAAGTATCATAAAAGTAGCGGTTCCCGAATCCCAACATTGTCCCAAATTCGGACATTTCGCCTCAACACAAACAGTATGTAAACGTTCCTCCCTTAGGATTTTCTTAACATTGGAATATTCCTCCCTTTGAGGCAGTTTTACTTTTAACCATTTCGGTTTTCTAAGCATATTTCTCCTATATTAATCAGTTTACCCTCTGATTCGTTAAAAATTTCTTTCCACTTTTCGATAAAAACATCCCTGACTCTATCCAAAGGAATCTCTTTTCCCGTGATTTTCTTCATGGATGTAACACCTTTATCAACCAGACCACACGGTACGATATAGTTAAATTTATTCAAATCCGTATTTACATTCAATGCCGCTCCGTGGAACGAAACATGCCTGTCAAACGCCATACCGATTGCAGCTATTTTATCATTGCCGATCCATACCCCTATGACCTTATCATCACCTTCAGATTCAATGTCAAACTCTTTTAAAGTGTTTATTATTGCCCGTTCCATGTTCAATACAAATTTTTTTACCCCCACAAGATGACTCTTTATGTCATATATGGGGTAAATAACAAGTTGCCCCGGACCATGGTAAGTAACATCTCCTCCTCTCTCGATGACATACATATCAAACCCGAGTTTTCTCAGTATTTCTTCCTTGACCCTAAGAGTATCGGTTTTTCCACGTCTTCCGAATGTAAAAACATCATAATGTTCGACAAAAATCAAAGTATTATCAATTTCTCCGTTTTGCACCTTTTTCAGAATGCATTTTTGTAATTCCCATACCCTTTTATAACGCATTTTACCGAGATCGATAATATTCATATCTGCTATTATATGGATAGCTCCGAGTTTGTCAACAAGATTTCGAATCAAGCGAATTAATATAACGTTATTTTATTGCCTTAATCTTTTCATTGTGGTATAATAGGAATATAAATATTGCACATTGAGGAATATATATGGAAGAAAGCAAAATGTTTTCCGGTGTAATTCAGGAAATAGTTTCACTCGATGATAATAATTCGGTAATAGAAAGAGTTGTAAATTATGCACTTGCAATTTCCAAAGCAGATGGAGTTGCCTTTTTTTCCGTTAATAGAACAGGTAAAAATTTGAAACTCGAATATTCCCACGGCTTTAGCGAACGATATTTCAACCGGATTCGCAATGCCTCCAATTATTCATATATGGCAAACCTCTTCAGACAGAATACCTCCATTATCGTTAATGATTTGGAGAAACAATTTCGCAAACAAAACGATAAAAAAATACTAAATATACTTAACGAAAAAAATATAAACGGGATTATTATATGCCCAATTAACAATGCAGAATACAATATGGGGCTTCTTAATCTTTACTTTAAAAAGAAAGGCAAAATCAACAAGAAGAATTTTCAAATAATAGAGCTTTTAACAAGATTTACAGCAATTTCGCTTTACAATAGTTCCCTGCTCAATGAGAGTAAAGAGCTCGTAAACAGATTGTCCATAATCAATAACATTAACAGAAAACTCGCAAAAACAATTAATTTAAGCAAGCTGTTAAAAACTATATATATTGAGTTATCAAGAATTGTCAGTCTCGATAATTTTTATATAGCAATTTACAACCAAGTTGATGACACCATAACATTTTTATACGAAACTTACAACGGGAAAAAGATCCATAAATTCACAAGGAAATTCCAGAACGGTTTAACCGAATATATAATATTTACAAAAAAACCGTTTATCTGTAATTCGAATCTCGGTAAAGAATTGGATGAAAGGGGCATTGGTCTTTACGGAACGATTTCAAAATCGTTTCTCGGAATCCCTCTAATTGCATCGAACAGGGTAATAGGCGTTTTATCCATACAGGATTATGAGCATGAAAATGCATATCCCAAAAGTATTGTAAAACTTATCACCCCCCTCATACCGACTATTTCAAGTCATGTCAACAATGCGTTACTCTACGATAGGGTTAATTATCTGGCATCCCACGACGAATTGACAAAAGCTTATAATTTCCGATATTTTTATAATTATATAAACAATTTATCCAAGCCTTACCTAAAGAACGAGAAAAATTTTTCGTTAATGTTACTCGATCTTGATAATTTTAAGGATGTTAATGACAATTACGGACATCTTCAAGGAAACGTTGTCTTGAAAGAATATGTTGATTTGCTAAAAAAAATAACTCGAACGGGAAAGAAGGTATTTCGATACGGAGGGGACGAATTCCTGATTATAATAGGAAAGGATAAAAGCTATACTTCAAGAGTTGCCAAGAATATATTAAAAAACGTAAGGGAATATAATTTTAATAAAAATATTCGACTTACGTGTAGTATAGGGATTTCCGAATTTCCCACAGACGCAAATGAAATCAATGATTTAATTAAAATAACCGATCAAAATATGTACAGGGCAAAAGCAAATGGAAAAGATAATTATTTCACGGGTGAATAATGAAAATTATGGATTTATACAACATTTCGTTTTTTTTGCTTATCACCATTTTTACATCTCTTTTATCACTGTTCATCGGCGCAACTATCTCTTTTTTTAGATACGCCGAATATAAAAATCTATTTTTGGAAACTATTTCAATTCTTCTCCTATTAGCATTAATCGTATTCTCTGTTTTTGTAACTTCTTTCTATTTCTCAATTGCGACAAGCCTGCTTGCAATCCTGTTTTTATTCATCGGGTATTTATCGGTCTATAAAAAAAGAGAGACTAAATAATCTCTCTTCCTTTATATTTAGTTTCTAACCGTTCTATTCGTTCGCCGTTTTTACCGTAACATATTTCCTTCCGTTATGTTTTTTGAAAAATTTTACATACCCTTCTTTTAGTGCAAAAAGAGTATCATCCTTTCCCTTTCCAACATACATTCCGGGATGTATTTTGGTCCCTCTCTGTCTGGTAATTATGCCTCCGGCTTTTATAAATTCACCGTCGAACTTCTTAACTCCTAAATACTGAGGATTACTGTCTCTTCCGTTTCGTGACGAACCTACACCTTTCTTATGTGCCATATCTCCTCCTACCCTAGTACGTTATTCCCTTAATGAGTAATTCGACATACCGATCTCTATAGCCATTTTTTCTACGATATTTTTTCCTACCTTTAAATTTATAGATAAGAATTTTCTTCCCTTTACCCCTGTTTACAATTTCTGCTTTCACCTCAGCCTTTTCAACGTATGGATTCCCTATGACAATTTTATCGTTATCATTCACAAGTAAAACCTTATCCAGTGTTATCGACTTCCCGATCTCTCCTTCCATGTTGGTCACCCTGATCTTGGTATTATCACTAACTTCATATTGATGTCCGTTTGCTTCAACTATTACGTACATTTCTAACCTCCGTTAATTTCCTTGTTGATTCCCGATGGGTAAATTTCCGGGTTGCGTACTCTGTTGCGAAGTCCCCTGCTGAGTATTACTCGCCGGGACACTATTTTTAGTTTTATTAAAATTTATTTTTTTAGCTCTTCCCGTATTCACAGAAAGTGTAGCCAAAGAAAGTGAAGTAATGGCAAATAGAGTTGCCAGTACAGCCGTTATCTTTATCATTATCGGAGCCGAGCCTCTGCCTCCGAACGTTGTTTCCGACATTCCGCCAAACATGCTTGTAACACTTGCATTTTCCTGTTGTGCAAGAATTATAAGAATCAATAGCGTTGAAATTATAAAGTGTAATGCCGTTAAAAATCCGATCATGTTTTTCCTCCTAATCAATTACAGAATTTACTATTTCAAAAAATGATTGCGGATTCAGGCTTGCACCGCCGACAAGAGCACCGTCTATATCTTCTTTCAAAAGAAGGGATTCGGCATTCTTTGGTTTCACGCTACCACCGTAAATGATACGAATTCTACCCGCAATATCTTTATTATACATTCCTTTAAAGAGCCTTCTAATGTATCTATGCATCTCTTCGGCATCCTCCGGAGTTGCTGTTTTCCCCGTACCGATAGCCCATACCGGTTCATATGCTACTATAACATTACTAATTCTATCGGCAGTAATATCTGCCAATCCGGATTCAAGCTGCTCCTTTATAACATCATAATGCCTACTTGTCAACCTTTGTTCCTCTGTTTCTCCCACACAGAGTACAACATGAAAATTGTGGTCTAAAGCAGATTTTATCTTTAAACTGATTAGCTCATTGCTCTCTTTAAAAATATGTCTTCTTTCGGAATGGCCTAAAATCACCCAATCAATACCAAGGGATTCCAACATTACGGGAGAGATTTCCCCTGTGAATGCTCCGTTGTCCTTATAATGCATGTTTTGAGAACCTACAATTAATCCGTTACCCTCGGAATAGTTTTTCACTACATTCAAAGCCAAGCAAGGGGGGAATAATGCAATATCAACTATATCTCGATCTATTGCCTTAATCTTTTCAACAAAGGGAATCATAAATTCTTTCGCCTGCTCGGGCGTTTTATTCATCTTCCAATTTCCGCCGATAAATTTTTTTCTCATATTAACACACCTTTAAAATTTCTATTCCCGGCATCTCTTTCCCTCCCATAAAATCGAGAGAAGCTCCGCCGCCGGTAGAAACATGTGTAAACTTATTATACATACCGAAATGATTAACAGCCGAGATGGTATCGCCTCCGCCAAGTATGGATATAGCTCCTTTGGCAGTTTCTTCGGCTATGGCTCTGGCAATTTTCAGCGTCCCATGACTGAACTCCTTTTTTTCAAACACTCCCATAGGGCCGTTCCAAAGAATTGTTTTTGCTCCTATCAAAGCGGATATGAATTTCTCTTCGGTTTTGGGACCTATATCCAATCCGGCCATGTTTCTAGGAATTTTATTAATTGCTACCTTTTTTATCTTCCCTGGCTCTTCAATATCATCCGCTATTACGGCATCCACAGGAAGTAATAGCATCCCTTCAGATTTACCGGCATAATTCATGATATTCATTGCCACGGGAACTTTATCTTCTTCGAATATGGATTTCCCGATCTCGTACCTTTGAGCTTTCAAAAATGTAAATGCCATCCCTCCGCCAATCAGAAGTATATCAACCTTTTCGATAAGATTCATCAGCACATCGATTTTCGATGATATTTTTGCCCCGCCTATAACTGCAGCAAAAGGTCTTTTAGGATCGTCAATATACTTTTTAAGATACTCGATCTCTTTCTCCATTAGAAATCCCGCTAATTTCAAATCGAAAAACTTTCCAATGGCATGAACGGATGCATGCTTTCTGTGCGAAACGCTGAATGCCTCATTGACATAGATATCACCATATTGGGAAAGAATTTTGGCAAAACTTTCGTCATCCTTTTCCTCTCCGGGGTAGAACCTTAAATTTTCAAGAAGCGTAACAGCTCCGCTCTTTTTGCTCTTAACCTCTTTAATGGAATTCTTATCGGTAATATCCTCGATAAAACCTATCTTCTTTCCGAGCAATTTCTCCAAATGTTTTTTTACCGGTAATAGGGAAAGTTTCTTTACCTTTTTCCCTTCAGGTTTCCCGAGATGGGACATCAAAACAACAGAAGCACCTCTGTCAAGAATATATTTCAGTGTTTCCATGGATTTAATTATCCTCGTATCATCGGTAATTTTCCCATTTTGCATAGGGACATTATAATCACATCTGATTAGAACGGTTTTGTCTTTATAATTCTCGTATTTATCAACTGACAATATTTCCATTACATCTTTTCTCCGATAAATTCTATTAAATCACATACTCTGTTTGAATATCCCCATTCGTTATCATACCATCCCAGTATCTTCACAAGAGATCCGCCTCTCACATAAGTGTTTCCCGCATCAAAGACCATGGAATGGTTATTACCTATTATATCACTGGAAACAAGCGGCTCTTCGCTATATTCTATGTATTTTGCCAATTTTCCGCTTTCGGATGCTCTCTTGAATGCATTATCCACCTCTTCAACCGTCACATCTCTCTTTAAAACAGAAACAACATCAGTCAGAGACGCATCCGGTGTAGGTACCCTTACCGAAATCCCGTGCATTTTACCGTCAAGTTCCGGTATTAC
>JAACEC010000162.1 GCA_011682715.1 Pseudomonadota bacterium | reverse complement strand
ATCTCCAGTATCTTCATTTTTACCTTTTCTGAATTCCGTTATTTTGAAATACAGATAAAATACTCCGAACAACAAAAAATCCGTTACAACAAATGAAATCCTCGTAAGCACGGCAAATGTGGACGATACAACAGCCGGATATTTCAAATTGAGTAGGAATGCAATCGCTCCTTCTCTTACACCGAGCCCACCGGGGGCAAACAGCGAGGCGTAACCGAGAATCCACGAGAGAGCATAGGACGATGCGAGATCGATGAGATTGATCCTGATGGCAGAACCGAAAAACATAATCCAAAATGCCAATCCCGTCATTATCCACAGAAAAATATAGATCACGAGATACATAAGTATATCCGTGTACTTCATTGTAAACTGTTTGTGTAATTCCACTTTTCTTATTTTTGAAAGGATCTTGAGAATCTGTTTTAAGAAAAACGGGTGGAGTAACACAATAAGAATTGGCAGCGAAATGGAAAGATATTTAACCCATACCGCAGTGAAAATCCCCCCGATGAGAGTTCCCCATAAAAACACTGTTATGGCGGCAACACCGGAAATAACCGTTTCGAGAAGCATTGTAATCACAATCACCTCTCCGTACGCCTCTTTTGTCAACATTATCCTCCCGGCGAACTGCCATATTTTCCCCGGTATATATTTCCCCACATTTGAATATACCCATGCTTTATAAGCTTGCTTCACTCCGATCCTCGTTCCAAACTTGCTGAGAATCGAACGCCATATAAGGGGATATGCACATACGGTAAGAGAGAGAAGAATTATACCGGCCAGTAAAGATAACGGTTTGAATGTCTTGAACAATTTTACGGTTTCATCCCAGTTTTTCACAAAGGGTCTTAGGACATAGGCAAGCAGTATAAGTATTAAAACCGCTCCTACGAATTTCACTACCGGATTTTTCCAAAAATTTTTCATATTTGATATTATATATCGATTCTGTTACTTGTCAAATCTTATCATTTAAATTCGTACTTTCTGTCAAACCTGAACCCGCCTTTAATAAGCATGTTAATTATCAAAATAAAAATCCCAGTCGCCAAAAATGCCGTAGCAATGGAGTATTTATCGGAAATAAAACCGAAAAGTGGTGCTAAAACAATCATCGATATCGATCTAAACTGGCTGTCAATAGACATTACAGTAGCTCTCTCGTTTTTGTTCATGTGATCCCCACATACATCCACAACGAGGGGACGTCTCGCATCCTTCATGAGATATAGTAGAAAATACAAAACGATAACCATCCAGATCCAATTTAATTTTATGGTAAAAAATAGAACCACAAATATCACCCCCATTAAATCGAAGAGAAGGTTCATCAGGGAAAACGAATCAATGTATCGATTCAACCTGAATACATTTCTCGAGGCGGATGAGCTGAAAATATAAAAAATGCCGTAAACCAAACCGAGTATGACTTTAGTATTGGAATTTTGGGGCAAATTCTTTATCAAAACAAGACCGCTTGATATGATCAGTGCCTTCATAAGCGGTTGAATGTAATCCTTTATGGTCTTGAATATACCGTCGAACAGTGACGAGCTTATAAGAACTCTTGTCAAAAACCCGTTGCCGAATATGGATTTCATCTTTTCGATGGTAGATATAAAAAAACGTTTTATACTAAGACTTGATTCAGTCCTCTCGTCGAGATAATCCGGATAGGAAAGAATTAGGAGAAAATCAAGTATATACGGTACTATTGTGATGATAAAAATCCACTTCATTGCGGAAATATTCAGAATAAAGAAAATCGAAAGAAACGCAGCAACAGATGAACCGAGCAGGGAAAATGATCTTGTCCTGCCGTAAACAAAAGTCTTCTCGGAAAACCAACCTTTCCTTTCAAGATACGAATAAATCATTGCTTTATGGGTCCCCGACCTGAACGCTTCACCGAATGCGAACACAATCATGCCGATTACGGCCATAAGAAATTGTTTTGTGTAGAAAAACAGAATAAACGATATTATATATGAGGTGAAACAGATGAGGAGCGACTTTTTCTTACCGTAATTATCGGCGAAAATCCCCGTGGGAATTTCGAGTATGTAAACCGTGATTTCTCTTATAGAATAGAGAATCCCGATATAAAACAGGGAAAATCCGAGAGATAAAAAATAGATGTAGAGATAGGGTTCGAAAAACTTTAAATTCTTGAAAAATCCGTAAAAGCAGAATTTCCATATCTGCCTGTCCCTTTTAATTGTCGCATATAATTCATTCATAACAACCGCCCGTTTTTGTTCATAACACGCACAACCAAATTCCATTATATTCTAAAATCCGGATATAGGCAACAGTAATTTAACGACAGATATGAACATATTAACCATGAAAGGGAATAAGAAAGAGAACAAGAAACAATATCCGGAATTGGGAATAGAAATAGAAAAATGTACAAAATAATAAATCTGACAACAAGGATAGGAAAACATGCCTATTTACAGATGTTTTACTATGCGGAACTGTTTAAAAAATGGGGGGTAGGCTCTCTACTTTTTATCTTGAATTTGATTTTAATTCTTACTTGTCAATGGTAAAATAAAAATACATAAAAGTGGCAAAGTAAAAAGTAGAGCGAAAAAAAGAGGAAACTTAACCACGAATTCTTTAATAATAGTTAATGGACACCAGATTTCAGCCGAGAAGGGAAGGGGGGAGAATTATTGATTATGAATTTAAAATAAGGTCTATACGATATTTTATCATAGAGATGCAATATCTTGCGTCTCCTTAGATTTTAACTTATTCGTGATAGAGTCGGATTAACACATTTTATTACCTTTTATCCTCAGTCGGACGTCTAAAAAACAGCAAACATCACCTATACGTTGTAATAATGGTATAGAACACCAATTTAGACACTATAAAATGTCTTACCCATATCAGTCTCTAATT
>JAACEC010000161.1 GCA_011682715.1 Pseudomonadota bacterium | reverse complement strand
AAATTGAAATATCCCTATTTTAAAAGGTATGCAAAGAGAAGTTTTATAAAGAAAAAGTTTAATTTAAATATCCATGTTGCCGAGGATAGCGTGACTGATTATGTTGTATTCATCACTCAAAATTCAATGGATGTTGTCCCTGTCGGGCGATCAGCGGAGCTCGATTCAATTTTATCAGACACATGTGATTTATACATTGTTTCAAAAAACGAAAACTCTTTTCTATGGCAACCAACAGAGATTAGAGGGGATTCTGCAATAACTATCTCGAATTTTGAGCATCGGGGAATAGAATCCTTTTGGAATAATATTATTGACAACCTCTCCAAATAGCGATAACATTTAGATATGTACGAAAGGATAAATAACCTCATCATTAAAGGGGATTACGAGAAAGCCGTAGATTTGATAAATAAATTACTTATAAAAAATCCGGATTTGCATAATAAAATTTATCTTTTGAATGCCGCCATATATTCCTTTTTGAGGGTGTATAAGCTTGACGATGCAAAAATTTATGCGGACAAGCTTATTGAGCTTGAAAAAGATACGAGTGATATAAGCGAAAAGGCAAGTATTCATCATATGTATGGGGTAATGCTTTTTAGGGAACAGAATATGATCGAATCATATTCTCATTTGAGAAAGGCATTAAACTATGCCAGAGACGCCAAAAATGAAAAAATAGAGGTTAAAATTCTCGATTCGATGGGAAGGTATTACGAAGATGACGGAGAGATAGAAAATGCAATCTATTTCTATAAAATGAGTGAAAGACAGAAGATATTGCTTAGGGATAATCTGGGACTCGCCCTGACATACGGAAACCTCGGAAGGATCTACTATCAAGCCGGGGATATGTATAAGGCAAAGGAATACTTTCAGCTCGATTATAGTATATCCAAGAGTTTGGGAGATTATTACGGACAGACAATTATGCTGAATTTTCTGGGGAATGTATATAGATCATTGGGGCTGTTCATAAAATCGGAACGGTTATACGGAGAAGCTATTACAATCGCGGAGAGAATGAACTATGAACTCAGCAAAGGCTTCTCACTGCTCGGTTTGGGACATGTGGCGTTGGATAAGGGGGAACTTAAAGAGGCAAAGGAATTAGCGGAAAATGCGAGAAAAATATTTCTTAAATACAAAAAATACGATGGTAAAATTCATGCCCTAATACTACTATCCGAAATTGCAATTGGGGAGAAGGATATGGATAAGGCAGAGGAATATTTAGACAGGGCAAATGTTATTTCCAATAAAGCGCGGGTAAATTTTGAAATATCGAAATCGTTGTTTCATTCGGCAAAATTGTATTTTAAGGAAGGAAAGATAGACAGCGGTCTAAAAGAGGTAGAGAAATATTTTCAGACAATGCTGAAGTTATCACGGAATGAAATTACAATTTACAGGAATATAATTATGCTATTAAGGGAAATAACAGATGCCGATGATGTTCTATTACTTCTTAAAAGAGACAGGGCTCTCGAATTAATAAAGATAAATCCGGGGGTTAGAAACTTTTTTAAGGTAACAAGAAAAGTGATTTCATCGTGGGAAGAGTTGTACGAGCGTGTTAGAGCCACGGGAGAATATTCTATATCGAGGGATATATCAAATTGGCTTGCAGAGAGTAATATTGTAACTTCGAAATTCAGTTTAGCGGCAAAACTGACCAGAGAGGGAGATACCATAGGATTTATAGTTGCAAATAATGAACATTCGTTTAAACGGGATATTGAAGAGTTGATAAATATTCTAAATGCCTTTTCGGATAAAATTTCAGATGTTATTTGGACAATTCGTTCCATTGAACTTTCAAAATTTGATGCTCTTACGCGATTGAAAAACAGAGAATCGTTGCTTAGAGATATAAAAGATGAGATTTACAAAGCTGCTGTTTTCAACAAAATATTTGCTCTCTTTATGATTGACATAGATGATTTTAAGGAGATTAATGATGTATACGGACATCAACTCGGTGACTTCGTGCTTGTAAACATTTCAAATATTCTAAGAAGAGAAGTGAGGGAAATCGATTCGATTTATAGGTTCGGAGGAGATGAGTTCCTGATAATTATAAGTGATGTATCGAAAAAAAATGCCATTAATTTCATAGAAAGATTTTTAAATAGTTTAAGGAAGCAAAACATTGTTTATAAATTGTCGGGACTCAAAATAACAGTTTCCGTAGGTGGATATATTTTCGATGGAAAGAAGTATAAGGATAATCCGGATAACATTGATCCTGGTGTGATAATAAAAAAGGCGGATAAATCGTTGTATCAGGCAAAATATGCGGGTAAAGACAGATACAAAATCTATAATGAAGAATAGTAATTACGATGTTGTTATTGTCGGTGCGGGTCCGGCAGGACTTTTTGCGGCATATGAACTTTCAAAAACCGGAAAAAAAATATTAATAATCGATAAGGGCAGAAATATTGAGGAGAGAAAATGCCCGATTCTGGAGGGGAAAGTCAAAGAGTGTATTGATTGTCAGCCCTGCGGTATAATGAGTGGAATAGGGGGGGCAGGTTTATTTTCCGATGGAAAATTGAATTTTATACCGAAGCTCGGGAAAACTGATCTTACGGAATTCATGAACTATGATGAGGCGAAGGAGCTTATAAATTATACGGAAACTGTTTTTAACGATTTCGGGATGGACGGAAAAACATACCCAACTGATATGGGAGAAGCGAGGGAGATAAGGGGGAAATCAAGAAGAATGGGGGTGGACCTTTTGCTAATAAGGCAGAAACATCTTGGTTCGGATAAACTACCGGAGTATATTTTAAGGATTGTTAATTACCTTATTGAACATAATACGGTTTTTTTTACGGGGATGGAAGTAAAAGATTTTATCGTTGTCGATGGTGTCATAAGGGGCGTTATAACGGACAGGGGTAATATCTATTCGGATT
>JAACEC010000160.1 GCA_011682715.1 Pseudomonadota bacterium | reverse complement strand
CGAACTAATTTGATATCCCTTATTTATAACTGGTATCAGAAAAGAGACGGTTATGATTATCAAATCGATTAGTATATCAATGGTGTATTTTATACCTGTTTGTTTGTAAATCATATCATACTTTAATATACTTCCCTTCTTGAGCTGATTTTTCCGCTGCTTCGATCGCCTTTATAACCCTCAGAGCGGAGTGCCCGTCTGTTTTAGGATTTGTTCTGTTTGTAATACAATCGATAAAATGAGAAATTTCGATCTTCAGAGGTTCTTTGTTGGGAAGCTTCGGTGAGATTATGCTACCGCTTCTGTAAGTCAATTGATATTCGCCAAAATCTTCGGGCTCCTTGAAATCTACTCCTTTATCGTAGATCTTTATTTTTTCTACATTTTCCGTATCATCGTAAACAAGCATTTTTTTACTTCCCACAATAACGGTCTTTCTCATTTTAACAGGTGATAGCCAACTGACTTCTACATTTGCAATAATACCGGAAGGGAATTTTATATTCATAAAAGCTATATCTAAGTTCCCTTTGAATATGGAATCTCTCCCTAATGTCAGAATTTCACTTGGTGCCTCATTTAGCCATGAAAACATCATTGAAAAATCATGGGGAGCAAGGTCCCATATCACACTCATATCTTTCCTATGAATGCCCAAATTAACCCTGGAGGATGTAATGAAATAGATATCACCGAGTTCTCCGCTATCAATGATCTTCTTCGTTTCCACAACAGGGGGGGAGAATTCAAATGTGTGTCCTACCATCAAAATTTTACTATTCTTTTTTGCAACATTAATCAAATCCTGTGTAGTTTTGGAGGAACCGGTTAGAGGTTTTTCTACAAATACATCTTTGCCGCTTAAAAGAGCTTTTTTAGCGAGTTCATAGTGCGTGAATATGGGGGTTACAACAAATATGGCTTCAACTTTGCTATCATTTAAGACCGTATCAAATTCCCTCGTGACAGAAAGATCAGGGTATTTTGATTTAGCCAGACTCAATTTGTTTGAGTCAAGTTCACACAAGTATTTTACATTTACGGAATCATTTGCCATTAGCACTCTTAGAATGTTTGGCCCCCAATACCCGTATCCTACAACAGCAACGTTTTTCATCTTATTTTGTCCCTTTGTTAAAAAATTTTTTAATAGTATCGACGACTCTTAGAACATCACTCTCAGGCATCTCAGCATAAATTGGAAGCGAAAGTGTTGTTTCGGCTTGTTCCTCAGTGATTGGAAAATCTCCCTTTTTATATCCGAGATATTTATAAGCATTTTGAAGATGTATTGGAATCGGATAGTGTATTCCGCTCTGTATTTCATTTTCTGTTAAAAATTCTCTTAAAGCATCGCGGAATTTCGTCCGTATCGCATAGATATGATAAATTCCCCTTCTATCATCCCCTTCGTAAGGAGTAATAATATCTCCGATTCCCTTCAGCATTTCGTTATACATCGATGCAATGTTCCTTCGTTTCTCATTCCAGTTGTCAAGATGTTTCAATTTTACATTTAGAATTGCGCCTTGAATGCCGTCCAAACGGTAGTTAAATCCTACAACCTCGTGGTGGTATCTCTTTATTTCACCGTGTGCTCTGTATAATTCGATTCGATCGGCTAATGTAGGATCGTTTGTGGAGCATGCTCCGCCTTCACCGTAAGCACCGAGATTTTTACCAGGATAGAAACTAAAGGCTGCTGCATTACCTATGCTTCCAGCCCTCTTGCCTTTGTAAATAGCTCCGTGTGCCTGACATGCATCTTCAAGAACCATGAGGTTATATTCGGATGGATGCGATTTTCATAATCGGATCCATATCTGCCGGTTGTCCGAAAAGATGAACCGGAATGATAGCTTTTGTTCTTGAAGATATGGCATCGGGCAATTTATCCGGATCCATAAGATAGGTTTTGGGATCTATATCTACGAAAACTGGAGTAGCTCCGGCATGGCTAATTGCTTCCGCAGTTGCTATGAATGAGTTAGGAACAGTTATAACTTCATCACCGGGACCTATTCCCATTGCAATGAGAGCCAAATGTAAAGCGGATGTTCCCGAACTAGTGCCGAATACGTACTTCGTACCGAGAAAATCTTTGAAATTGTTTTCAAATTCTTTTGCGTACTTACCGTAGGAGAAAGCGGTGTCGTTAATAACATTCGAAATGGATCGGTCAATATCATCTTTGATAGACTCATACTGCTTTTTGAGGTCAAGATACTTTACAACCATGTATGCTCCTTTTCTGTTTGGGGTATTATATTCACAAAGAACACCTCTGTCAATATTATAAACAAAAGAGGGATAGAGACTATCCCTCTTTTGTAATGTTAAATCGAAGCCAATTTCTTCAGATACTCGAATTTTCTAATAATAGATTTTTCCGCTTTACTAAAAACTTCTTTAGCTTCGTCAGGACGTTCTTTGAGTAATCTGCGGAATCTATTCTCTTTTAGCATGTAATCCTTCGGATTAGCCTTCAATTCTTTTATATCCAGTTGTAAGGGATTTTTATCTTGATCAGCTAATCTTGGGTCATATCTAAAGATAGGCCATACGCCACTTTCCACTGCAAGTTTTTGATGCTCAGGATTATTCATCAGGTTGTATCCGTGTTCAATACATGGCGAGTAAGCGATGATAATTGAGGGTCCGTTGTATTCCATAGCTTCTTTCATTGCTTTGAGAGCTTGGCTGTGGTTGGCGTTTATTGCAATTCTTGCGACATAAACATATCCGTAAGACATTGCCATCATTGCAAGATCCTTTTTGAAATATCTCTTCCCTGCTGCTGCAAACTTAGCAACAGCACCCATGGGAGTTGCTTTGGAACATTGTCCGCCTGTATTGGAGTATACCTCCGTATCAAGAACGAGAACGTTTACGTCCCTTCCGGAGGCAAGAACATGATCCAAACCACCGTAGCCTATATCGTAAGCCCAACCGTCACCGCCGACAATCCAGATGGTTCTGAGGGCTATATGAGGTAGAGTGGAAATGAGATCGTTGTAGTCATTTATCTCTTTCTTTTTTATCTCCTTTGAAATCGATTTTAAGCCTTTTTCAAGCTCTTTCACAAGACCATCAACGAGATAGAATTTTTCAACGCTTCTCTCGTCCCAGACTTCTTCGATTTTATTCATCAAGGCAACGAGTTCCTTATGCTTCTTTTCGGATTTCCATAGCTTTTTTAAATTGGCGAAAGCCTGTCTTCCCACATCTCTTAATCTGTCATCTGCTATACTCATTCCCATTCCGAATTCGGCATTGTCCTCGAATAATGAGTTTGACCATGCGGGTCCCATACCTCTTTCACTTATTCTATAAGGAAATCCGGGTACAGTAGCTCCGTAAATACTGGAACAACCTGTTGCGTTTGCAATGATTGCCCTTTCTCCCGAGAGTTGTGTTAGAAGTTTTATGTTAGGTGTTTCTCCGCAACCTGCACATGCTCCGCTAAAGGCAAACATAGATGGAATAAATCCGACATTTTTGGAGGTGAGTTTTTCAATATATATTCTGTCGGTTTGTGGGATTTTATTCCAGATCTTTTCGGTTTCGATATACTCATCAAATACCTTTTCTTTTCTGACCATGGTAAGAGCTTTTTCACCTGTGGGTTTCTTGGTTTTGGGGTCTTTCTTTACGCCGGGGCAGACATTTGCACAAACTCCGCATCCTGTACAATCCTCTGCAAGAATCTGTATTTTGAAACTTTCACCGTTTTTAAGACCCATTGCAGGTAAAGTTGCAAATTTATCAGCTCCTTTTCCCTTTACGAATTTTTTCTTGTCATCTGCAGTTATTATTTTACTGACGATAGTTGCATGGGGGCATGCTGCTACACACAAATTACACTGTATACAAGCGGAAGGATCCCATTCGGGGAGTAGGATCGCTATGTTTCTCTTTTCGTATTGGCATGTATCACTTGGGAATGTTCCGTCTTCCGATACTTTACTGACAGGAATTGTATCTCCCTTTCCAGCCATAATGGGTTTCATTATATCTTCGTAGTATTCCTTGACCTTCTTATCGGGGAATTTAAAATTATGCTCAACGGGTTTTACAGTGGAACCGATCTTTCCAATCTTCACTTCGAAAATATCTTTGTATCCTCTATGCAAAGCTCTTATGTTTGAATCTACGATTTCTTTTCCCTTCTTTCCGTATGTTTTTTCTATTCTTTCTTCAAGGTCCTTTTTCCATACTTTTTCACTTAAAACTTTACTGATCTTGAAAAAGGCAGCTTGCATTGTTGTATTAATTCTTCCACCGAGTCCTTCTTCCAGAGCGATTTTGAATGCATCTATAGCATATACCTTAATCTTCTTGTCTATAATAATTTTCTGTAGATTTTCAGGTATGCTTTCCCATACCTTTTCCTTCGGCGCATTCGTGTTAAGCAGGAATGTCCCGTTTTCTTTTATACCCTCAAGAACGTTGAACTTTGTAAGAAACAAAGGGTTATGTACGGCAACAAAATTCGGATGTTCTATGAGATAGGGACTTTTCAAAGGTTTTGAGCTGAATCTCAAATGGCTGATCGTTACAGCCCCTGCTTTCTTTGAATCGTAGACAAAATATCCCTGTACATATTTGTTTGTGTTATCACCGATCATCTTGATGCTGTTCTTATTGGCACCTACCGTTCCGTCACTTCCAAGTCCATAGAATTTCGCTTCGAATGAATCTTCGTTCTGTGTGTTTATATGTTTTTTTATGTCTAATGAACGATGTGT
>JAACEC010000159.1 GCA_011682715.1 Pseudomonadota bacterium | reverse complement strand
GGAAAATTCACGCTATCAATTACAGAGGTAAGGATGTAGTCAATTTCCCTATGAGTCTTGGAGATTCATGCTATTCTACACCGGTTCTTGCCGATATCGACGGGGACAGAGACATGGAAATATTGACAGGGGATGAAGGGAAGCAACTCATTGCCTTTGATCTTTCCGTTTTATACGATTCGAGCAGGGTGGCATCACCGTTTCAACATAAAAATGTAGAGCACAATGCGGTTTACAGATTTAATTTAACTAACGAACAAGCGGGAGAGAATACCCCTATTGTAAAGAAAAACAGTTTTTATCTATATCCTAATCCCGTGGTTATAAGCAGTTTTAAGATTAGATTTACATTGAATCATCCCGCTAAGGTTACATACAGAATTTTCGATGCCTCTAAGAATTTGAGAGAGAGCAAAACATTTGATATAAATGAAACGGGATTTCCGTATGAGATTCCCGTTGATGTTTCGAAGCTAGGCAATGATCTGTACATAGTCCAAATTGGAGCCGAGCATAATGGGAAGATAGAAAAATACTATAAAAAGTTGTTGGTGGCGAGGTAGATATGAAAGCGAAGAAAATAATAATAACTATAATATTAGCTTTTGTTGTGATGTTTCCTCTGTACGGGAAAAGCAGATCACTTGCAATAACAATGTCACTTGTTCTGCCCGGTTCGGGAAACCTGTATATGGGCAGTAAACAGTCGGCGATCTATCATTTTGGTGCGGAAGCACTCATCGCGAGCGGTGTTTTTCTTACAAATAGCTATCACAATTCATATATCGATAATGCCCTTAAATTTGCCAATATCTACTCTGGTGCGGTTTATAGAACCGACAATGATTATCTCACGGGACTCGAATGGTATATGAACAATGACGATTATAACGAAAGGGTAAGAGAGGATGCGAGGGCAAAGTATCCGGATAATTTGGATCAACAGGATACATATACTGCCGAACATTCCGTGCCCGATTCCCTTGGGTGGTCATGGCAGACGAAAGAGGAAATGGATAAATTTGCGAAACTGATGGAAAATTCCAGAAAAATTAAAATAGCAATGTGGGCAGTTGCTTCCGGTTTCATAGTAAACAGAGTTGTAAGCGCTTTTATAACCATGCCAGAGGATAAATCCGTAAACGTTCAGATAACAAACGGAGTAACAGGGATAAAAGGTGCAATTGTCTATACCTTCAAGTAAAATCTGGCAAAGAATAGTTTACTTTTTTAAAGCGAATTACAGAATAATCCTTATTTGGTTAGGGATATTGATCTTTATCAAGGTGGCATTCTATTTCCATCTTCAGAAATCCGTTATCGCCACCTTTGTCGTATTATTTGGGCTTCTCGCACAGGCTTTTACCGGATTACTCAGCTTGATAAGTTATATACCTTTCATCGGACCTATGATCACAAAGGTAATTAGTTTGCCTCTTTTCCTTTTGATTAACGGAATAACATACATTACGACGATCGTTTTCATCAGGAAGAAAGGCGGGAAAAAAAATATTATAATATCAAGGAGTTTAACAAATGCGTTACTCATCGGAGTCATTATCGGGTTCATTCTCGGTAAATTGTTTTAAAATACTGCTTTCCGTATTCGTTCTGGTTCCTACGTTGTTCTTGAACGGGCAATATTTCGGGAAAAATAAGGTTAAATACAAAAATATGAACTGGAAGATGGTTGACACACCCCATTTCAATATTTACTACTATGAGGGGGGTGAGTATCTTGCAGAGTTTGCGGCGAATATAGCCGAAGATTCGTACAGGGAAATTTCCGATAATCTGTCGTGGGATTTAAAGAAAAAGATCCCCATTCTTGTTTACAATTCGCATAACGATTTTCAACAGACCAATGTAACGCCCGGTGTCATAGAGGAACAGGTCGGCGGATTTACCGAGATTTACAAGAGCAGAATAGTAGTCCCTTTTGACGGTTCATACGAAGAATTCAGACATGTGATTAATCATGAATTGACTCATGCGTTCCAGTACGATATTTTGTACGGCAAAAACGTAGCGGGCACGATTATTTCTCAGGTTACGATAAACATTCCACTATGGTTCATGGAAGGAATGGCGGAATACGAATCAAGATGGATCGATCCGGAAACGGATATTTTCATGAGAGACCTGCTTCTGAACGGAAAATACGTAAAAGTCCAGGATCTCTGGATGTACGGAGGTTATTTGATCTATAAAGAGGGGCAGATGATTGAGTATTACCTCACTCAAACATTCGGTAAAAAGATTCTGGGAGATATTTTGTTTAAATGCAAAACAGAAAAATCCTTTGAAAAGGCTTTGAAGAGTTCAACCGGTTTAACGCCGGAGCAGCTTGACGAGGAATTCCAAACATTTTTAAGAAAACGATACTTCCCTTATTACGATAAGAAGAGTGATTATAGTGCTTTTAGTACTCGTATTACGAAATGTGATAGTACATACTTTATGAATGCGGGAGGTTCAATAAGTCCCAACGGAGATTATGTGGCATTTTTTTCGGACAGGACGGGAAGATACAGCGTATTTTTGAAGAATATCTTTACCGATAAGACGAAATTGATTATCGGAGGAGAAAAAACAAGAGATTACGAACAGATGCATATTTTAAGACCTTATATCGGATGGTTCCCGGATAGTAAAGCCTTTGCTTTTGTAACAAAAGCAGGCAGTAGAGATTGTATACATATCTATAACTTGAGAAGAAGGAAAGTAATTAAGAGAATAAGTTTTGCTCTGAACGCCATCTATTCTCCCTCTGTATCGCCGAATGGTAGGAGTATCGTATTCACAGGGATTCAAAACGGAATGGAGGATATCTATATTGTTAATCTCAATGATACCAAAAATTACAGGAGATTAACATTTGATAAATACGACGACAGAGAACCCGTTTTCTATAATGATTCCACAATTGTATTTGTTTCCGACAGACCCGGGGGTAAAGATGATAGCTGGGTATA
>JAACEC010000158.1 GCA_011682715.1 Pseudomonadota bacterium | reverse complement strand
ATATAATAATAATATTGTTTATAATGAATTATCTTCTTCGGTAACTTTCGGATATTTCCCAATTCTCGGAGTAATTCAATATGATAATTCCGATTTAAATTATCTGGGTTTACCTAATTGCAAGACTCAGACCTTAACTCTTGGAGCAGTTTTTCTGAAATCGACATGGAATCAATTTACCTTCGGCTATACTTTCGGGCAATATTTAGGGGGCAATCTAAGCCAAATAAGCGGGGATTTCAAAATAAGTTTATATAAAATAGCTAACCTGGGATTTAGTTCATATAGAGTGGTTTCATCCTATGACAATTTATTTGTATCGCAGTTATACGGGCATATATCCCTGTATCGCAAATATTTATTTTTTAATCCCTATCTAAACTATACTATTGATAATATGAATAACAATAAAACTTTTTCTGTCAATGGTATTCTGATTTTCGAGCCCAGGTATATGAGCGGTATTTATGCCGCATTGTCACAAGACTACGGAATTGATAACGGACTAAAATTGAATTCAAGCAAAGGCGTAATAAAAATTCGTGTTGGAATAAGATTAAATAAATGAAAAGGTTACTACGACATTAATAATCAGAATATATAATTAATGACCGTAGATTTTACAACAATTTATTGATTCTTTCCGGTATGTAGAACGATAGGAAGCTGCTTAAAATAGATTTTTTAGAATAATCGCCTTTATAAAATTCATTTATAGAAGTTTCGATGAGCTTTTTATTCAGAATATTATTGTTTTTAAATTTTATGGAGCTGATTTCGTCAAAAATATAGTTTTTGACTTCCCGGGAAAGCAAAATGGTGTTTTCAGATGGTTCTTGCCTTTGTTTCTTGAATAATTTCTCTCTTAATTTGATTAAATACCTCATTTTCTTGTTAAAAGGGTAAAGTTTGCCGTTTTTTACAAAGGGGAATTTAGAGAGTGGTTTGTATAAATATCTTATTACATTTTCATCAACAGTTTTTCTTTTTGGAAACAAAAGCGTTCTTATGAGTTCCGATTGGGCAAATGGCATAAATGAGATGCAATACTTGTCGATTCTTGCCTGATCCCGCCCCATTTTATTAGGGAAATGGTATTTTAGTGCCACAAAGTCATCGATAGAGAGAACATACTTGTATTTTTTATACGAAGAATAGATTTTTTCTATTTGTTCCTTTGCCGAAATTTCCATATCAGGCAGAATATTGTCATTAAAAATGGGAGGAACGGAAGTTTTTAAAGTTTTATAAATGGATATAGGATTTAACCTGCTTATTTTATCAAGATACAATAACTTTTTATAATAATCTCTAATAATCTCTTCTTGCAAATTCACCGAAAGCACCGTCGATGATTGTATTGTTTTCCCCCTGCTTTTTGTAAAAATAGTAATAAGGAACACGTTCAATCCCGCGATTGAAGGGGTTATAATTCAAAAATTCCCGAAGATAGTCGATAATCTTATAACGATCGTATTCGTCAAAAACTTTGTTTTCAAATTTGAGGCTATTTGCCATTTCTTTTGCTGCAATATTATCAGGATCTTCTCTCGAGCCAAAGGAGTGAGTAGTAAAATTAACACCATTTGCTAACATGTAGGCAAGCAAAATCCTCGAATCCACACCACCTGAAAGTCCGAGTGAAAGGGGCTTCGAGGTGCTTATTGAGAGAATATTGTTAAAGTAATCATCGATATTTTTGTTTTCATTAAGCGGATTTAGAAAAGTATCATTCCTCTTTAGAGTAAGTTTATCGGGGTAAAAGACAGCTCTTGCATCCGGTCCGAGTCGGGAAATCCCCTTGAGCTCAGAATCATATGTAAAACGTTCGCTAAAAAGAAAATCGGTAGATATGGCGTTAAAGTTGATTTTTGCATCTTCTTTATAATCAACTAAAGATTCAATTTTTGTGGAAAATAATATCGTGTCGTTCTCCCAGGTATAGAAAAGATCTCTTATACCGAAAGGGTCATTTGCAATTTCGAGCTTTCTGTTATCGTATTTTATAAATATAAAATGCCCGTTTTCGGGGATAACTCCCGTTTTGTATGCAAGCTCCCAATCCGCTTTTTCCATTATTTTGAAATGACCGGATTCTTTTTTTATACCTACACCAATGGCGAGCCAAAATCCTTCATTGTAAATCCCGGAAAAGTATGTTCCGACTCCTTCATCTTGGGAAGATATGGCTATTGTATTATTTTTAATAATTGTATCATGTTTCGAGGTGAAAACATCAATGAGATGTGGATTGTTTGAAAAAATTCCCGTAAGTTCAGGCATTTAAAAACCAAAGAGGGAGAAACAAAAGCTGTTTCTCCCTTTTATTAAAATTATCACTTTAATGCTTCGTTACCTACAAATTGCCTGTAAAGTGTAAGTTGATCGAATATGTCGTAATCCGCCTCGGGCAATGTTCCTTCGATAAATTTTGACAAATAGTATCCAAGTCCCGGACCGAGCATGAAACCCTGTCCGCACATACCTACGGCGTTAATGTACCCATCAACCTCTTTAACTTTGCCCACAACGGGGAAGCCGTCCGGCGTCATGGGATATAATCCTCTCCATATTCTCCTGACACGGGCATTTTTTAGCCGTGGCATCAAATTAATGAGCCTCTTTGATATGAGCGGGAGAAACGATGATGTTGATTCCCTGCTATGCCCAGGGTAATTGGGGTTGGGTGTAATGCAAAAGATTACCTGTCCCGTTTTGTGCTGATAAAAATAGTAGTTGTGCGAACCTCTTGCGGGACGTATATCAACGACCATGGGTTCAAGAAAACGTTCGTATGCTTCGGTTATGCCCGCTTCATGGGATTCCGGTTCAACGGGGACATCTACTCCTACAAGTTGTGCAATCTCCTTTCCATAAGCTCCTGCGGCATTTACAACCGTTTGAGTCGAATAACGGCCATTGTCCGTTATAACTCCCTTTATTTTTCCATTTTCTGTAACGATTCCCTTTACCTGTTCTCGGAATTTGTACTCGGCTCCGTATTCAACGGATTTTTTGTACATTGAAAAATTAGCGAGCATAGGTGATGCGCTACCGTCATCGGGGGAGAATGTCCCGCCACGCAGTCCTTCCGGATTTATACCGGGAACGATTTCCATAATTTCTTCGGGTGTCTTCCAGTTGATGTTGAGATTGTGCTCCTTTTGTATAACGAGAATATCCTCCAATGTTTTTTCGTCCTTTTCCGTATATACGGGGTATGTATAACCCCCTTTGTACCACTCGATATCATCACCTGTTTCCTCTTCCCAGTGGGAAAAAATCTCTAGGCTCTTCAAGCAAATCTTTATCTTTGATATCTGCGAATGTGTCGCCCTAATTCCCCCAATTGCCGCCTTATTTTGTCCCTGTCCCGGGCTTGGGTTTTTATCAATCACGAGAACTCTATTCTTATCTTTTGCAAGATGAAGGGCAAGAGGTACTCCGACACTGCCAGCTCCTATGATAATAACATCATAACTATTCATTTTTACCCTCCCCTTTTGCGAATTTTTCAAGTTCAACTTCCACAAAGAGAGGTCTGTCCGTGCTAACGTTGATTTCCTTCTCGGGGACACCCTCCTGACGAAGCATTTTTTCAATTATGGGTCTGCATGTTTTTCCACCACAGGCACCCATACCTGCTCGTGTTAATATCTTTATCTGGTTCATATCGTGAATGCCTTCCCTGATCAGTTTCCTGATTTCACCTGCAGTTACCCTTTCACAGCGGCAAACGATAGCTTCATCGGGTATATTATCGACATTTTCGACACTTCCTAAATCAAACTCCTTTTGAATCCTGATTCCAACAACCTTTTTGGCGTTTTCTTTGGAGAGTTTTAGTTTTATAAGAGGGGTTCTATTGTTTGCCTTAACATTTTTTATGCTAAGAACCTCCGCATTTTCGACTTCATTACCCTCCATATCCACGGTAATTACAGTATCACCGACATTGATCGTTCCCTCTTCGAATTCGAACGGTACGGTAACTACGGCATAATCCGGACTTTTTCTATAATCTACGAGTGTTATGGCGAGGCCCGGGCAAATTGCAACGCACTGTTCACATCCTATGCAGGCATCGTTGACATATACGGGTACATTTAGAATCGAATCGCCGTCGAGCTTGATACAGTCCTTTGGACAAACTGTCGTACAGGGGTTGCAAGGAATTTCCTGCACACAATTTATTATGGGGAAAACCCCCTCCTCTTTCTCGGGAATACGCCTCCTCTCGTGGAGTTTCCCCGGCTTTGATTTTAGTACATCACCGGTCTTTTTCCATTCATCGGGTATCGGCTCCTTTGAAGAAAGCATTTTGTTTGCGATTTCAGCACCCTTAATCTTTCCCGAATAGATCGCTGCGGATGCTTCCGCTATCTCTTCCGCATCACCTGCGGCAAAAACATTCATTTCATACGCTTTTGCTTTCTTGTAAAATTCATCAACAGGATTCAGGCCCACGGCAACGAGTATTGTGTCGCATTTGAATGTCTTTTCGGTACCTTTTATTACATTAAAATGATCATCGACTTTTGCAATGGTTATGGATTCTACCGATTCCTTTCCATTTGCCGAAACTACGGTATGGGATGTATAAATCGGAACACCGAGGCGGGCAAGTTTATCCTTATGAACCTTATAACCGCCTACCTCCTTCAATGCTTCCACTAAGCCGACGACTTTGATACCCGCTTGCATTGCATGATAACCGGCGATTAAACCGACATTACCACCGCCTATTATGAAGATTTTCTCAGATACTCTGACAAGATCTCTGTTAACCAGTGTCTGGAATGCTCCCGCACCGTAGACTCCGGGGAGCGTATTACCCTTAAATACCAATGATTTTTCCCTTGCTCCCGTGGTTATGAGAAGCGTTTCCGGTTCAACGAGAACATATTCCTCCATATCCTTCAAAATCCCCACCTTTTTATCTACATAAACACCAACTGCTACGCTGTTTGCCCATATATTTACCGATTTATGCTCCTTTACCTGACCTTCCAGCTTTGTCGCGATATCTATTCCCCTCTCTCCTGCATAACATGCCTGCTGAGAACCGAAAAACTTGTGTGTCTGAAGTACGAGTTTTCCACCGAGTCGGTGTCTGTCGTCTACTATAATTGCATCGATTCCCTTTTTGCCGAGTTCATTTGCAGCACTCATTCCCGCAGGACCTCCGCCGATAATAAGAACTCCGACTTTAATAACACGCGGTGTGCCGAATTCCGGCATTTTATCATCTGCGGGGAGCTTCGGGTAATTTTCAAGTGGTTCCACTCTCATCCCCTCTTTTAATGGTGTCATGCAAGATTTTACAGGTAAGCCGTTTACAATTACCATACACTGAGAGCATTGCCCGTTTGCGCAGAAGATTCCCTGAGGAGATTTGTCCTTCGGATGATGACCGAATATCCTTACGCCGTTTGCAAAAAGGCTTGAAGCGAGCATTTCTCCTTTATATCCTTCAAGTTTTTCCCCTTTCCAATAGAATGTTACCTTCTCCCTCTTATTGACGCTCAATATCGGATGTGATTTTATCCTATGCGTATCCATCGAACCTCCTAATAGTATTGAGTTATATTAATATATTCCGTAATTTATGTCAAGAAATTTGATGTGAGCGGGATATTTTTCCTGTCATGCTGAACTAGTTTCAGCATCTCACAATTCCCCTCTATAGAGGGGTGGGCCACGAAGTGGAGGGCCTGTCCGCCGTAGCTTTAGCGCAGGCGGGGTGTTTAATCGTGCTCTGTCATCGTGTATTGTAAAATAAAAAAAATATGATATTATTCAGGAGAAAGGAAGCAAAAATGATATGGGAAGGAAGTGGCAAAGATTTACATTG
>JAACEC010000157.1 GCA_011682715.1 Pseudomonadota bacterium | reverse complement strand
AATTCCGGGAAAATATATGTATTTGCCCATCTGTCGAAATTCAGGTCGGATATTGAGAAATATGTAATAAAAAAGCAGTTCAAAGCATTTCAATATACTCAGAGTCTCTACTTCAATCATAAGTTTTTCGTAACGAAAAATGAGGTTATAGGTTATAGTGGGGCTACCGGCTTGAAAAGTCCCCATTTGCACTTTGAAGTGCGCAATGAATCCAATAATCCCATAAATCCCATGGGATTACTCTCCATTGTTGATACTCTACCTCCTAAAATCGACTCTATCGAACTCATCCCTTTGAACCGTAACTCATTCATATCAGGCCTTTCGATACCGATTATTGTTCATGAAAACGACACATTGGGTTTGAATGGGCAATTCGGGATCATAGCATACTGCAAGGATTTTATAGACGACAAGAATTATACTACCGTTCCTTATGTCATAAAGACAAACATAAACGGGACGAAAAGAGTGGTATTCACTGCAAATCATTTCTTCTACAATAAGAATCATACAGCTGCATGGTTTTTTGTAATAAATAATACGGAAAATGGCATCAGGTTGTACAACAATCCTCAAAATCCCAATATCAATACGCCCAAAAATATGCATTTAACAGTTGTATCGATTACGGCAAGAGATTTTTCAGGCAATGTTGATAGATTTTCTTTTTTTATTGAAGCAAAGGGGGAGGATAGGGAATCGTTTCTATCCGAATCCGACACACTTTTCCGAAACGGTGTAATTCAAATCGTTTCAAGGAATAAAAATATATATTATAAGAATGCTATACTTTTGAAACGCATTAGAAATCAGCGTAAATACTATTCACTTTTTTATTCCACTTCAGACACTTTTTTTATTGATTCCGACACATTTTACAGATTTTCAGGCAGATATTCTTCTCTAAATATGGGTAATCTCAGTATAAAATTAAGGCGTAATGCACTACGCGAGTATGTAATTGCAGCAATTACCTTTAAAGACGATACACTTAATTTGAAATTTTCCGATACTCCGTTTGAATTCCCTCTTGTTATAACTAATAAAAAGTATAAGAAAAAAATGATATTCGTAAACACATTGAACGGCAACTATTTAGGGACAAAAAAAGCATATATTTCAAGAAGCATACATATCTCAACCAAATTAGATACATCCCCTCCCTTTGTGGCCGCCGCGAATAAAATCGCCGATACAATATTTGTTTCAGCAGGTGATGCCGATTCGAGAATAGTCTACAGTTCGGCAACTGCATATTACAACGGCAAAAGGCTTTTAGCCATTCCCACTGTAAAAGGTTTTAAATTCATTGCAAAAGAGACACTTCCCAATAAGGGTTTATTTATCTTTCAATGCAAAGACAAAGTCGGAAATAAACTACTTTACAAAAAACGATTTAACCGTTAAAATAGCGAAAAATAGGATATGGAGGCATTATGGATAATACAGTATACAATCCTACTGAAATAGAACACAAATGGAGAAAATGGTGGGAAGAAAAGGGAACATATAAATTCGATAAAAATAGTGATAAACCTAAGTTTTATAATTTGGTAATGTTCAGTTATCCGTCCGGCAATAAATTACACATCGGGCATTGGTATAACTACGGACCGGCAGATACCTTCGCACGATACAAGCGATTAAATGGATATAATGTTTTCGAGCCTATGGGATTTGATGCATTTGGTCTTCCCGCAGAAAATTATGCAATAAAGCACGGAATCCATCCGGCAATCAGTACAAAGGACAACATTAAATACATGGAAAAACAGCTTAGGGCAATCGGGGCTATGTACGATTGGGACTACGAAATAGACACGAGCGATCCGAAATATTACAAATGGACACAGTGGATTTTTCTCAAAATGTACGAAATGGGACTTGCCTATCAAAAAGAGGCTCCTGTAAACTGGTGCCCCCATTGCCAAACGGTTCTTGCCAACGAACAGGTTACCGCCGAAGGAGAATGCGAAAGATGTGGAACAAAGGTAATCAAACGCAATTTGAAGCAATGGTTCTTAAAAATAACAGACTATGCCGACCGTCTTCTCGAGGGCTTAGATAGAATCAACTGGCCTGAGAAAACAAAAACAATGCAGAGAAATTGGATTGGCAGAAGCGAAGGAGCCATGGTAGAATTCCCCGTTAAAGATAAAGATCTGAAATTAACGGTTTTCACAACAAGGCCCGATACGATTTTCGGCGTTACATACTGCGTAGTAGCCCCCGAACACTCCATTGTAAACGAACTCACAACGGAGTCACAAGCCGAGGAAGTGAATAAATATATAGAGAAAACACTGAGGGAAAACGAGATTGAGAGGCAGTCAACCGAACATGAAAAAACAGGTGTTTTTACGGGTAGTTATGCCATTAATCCCATTAACGGCGAAAGTATACCTATCTGGATATCCGATTACGTTATTGCATCCTACGGGACAGGTATGGTAATGGCAGTACCAGCTCACGATACAAGGGATTTTGCATTTGCAAAGAAATTTAATCTTCCAATAAAAATTGTTATAAAACCGGAAAATACCGAACTTTCCGTCGATAAAATGAATGATGCGTATACGGAATCGGGCATCATGGTCAATTCCGGAGAATTTAACGGGATGGAATCCGAAGAATTTAAGGAAAAAGTAGTAGAACACTTTGAAAGCAACGGCATAGGGAAACGTCAGATCAACTACAGACTCAGAGATTGGCTGATATCAAGACAACGATACTGGGGAGCTCCGATTCCCGTAATTCATTGCCCGAAATGCGGGACTGTCCCGGTTCCCATTGAGGATCTTCCCGTTAAACTACCTGAAAATGTCGATTTCAAGCCCAAAGGGAAATCTCCGCTCGCCTCCGTTCCCGAATTTATGAATGTCAAATGTCCTGTTTGCGGCGGAGATGCAACAAGAGATCCCGATACAATGGATACATTCGTCTGTTCCTCATGGTACTACCTTCGTTATCCGGATCCACATATCGATAATTATCCTTTTAATAAAAAGATGGTTGATAAATTACTGCCCGT
>JAACEC010000028.1 GCA_011682715.1 Pseudomonadota bacterium | reverse complement strand
GTTCTTTTCTTCGTCTTGCCCCCGGGAGGTTTTCTCGTAATCGCGTTTTTAATGGTTCTTATGAATATATACAAAAATAGGAGGGAACATGCATAGTAATCTACTGATGATCTTCCTCGGAGCATTCTTAGTAAATAACATCATTTTGATGCGCTTTCTCGGTTTGTGTTCCTTCTTTGGCGTATCTAAAAAAATATCCGTCTCCGTAGGTATGAGCTTTGCAGTCATTTTCGTGATGACAATTGCAACATGGGTAACACTACTTATCTATAACACGATTCTTTTAAAATACAATATCGTATATCTGAGAACGGCAACGTTTATTCTTACGATTGCGGGAACAGTTCAATTTGTAGAGATGTTTTTGAAAAAATATATCAAAAATTTATACAAAGCCATGGGAATTTTCCTGCCGCTTATAACGACGAACTGTGCTATTCTTGCAGTTACATTTCTAACCGTCGATTTCAAATACGATTTTGTGCAGGCTACGGTTTATGCTGTGGGTGTAGGACTCGGATATATGCTGGCGATAGTGCTAATAGCAAGTCTCAGAGAAAGAATGGAAACGATTCCCGTACCGAAGTATATGAAGGGTTATCCCCTTGTTTTTGTAACGGCTGGACTTATGTCATTGGCATTTTTGGGATTTTCCGGACTTTTCGGTATCTAATTGTGAGGTAGAGTATGAACGGATTATTATTAGGAATGACTGTATTGGGAAGCATAGGATTCGTTGTGGGTCTTGTTCTTGCCATTGCGAATAAAAAATTGAGTGTTGAAAAAAATCCTCTCGTTGAGAAAATAAGAGCGGTTCTCCCCGGTGCGGATTGTGGAGCATGCGGGTTTGCCGGATGTGATGCTTTTGCCGAAGCGGTTGCCGGAGGTAAAGCACCTGCCAACGGTTGTGTTTCCGGAGGAGCTTCCGTAGCTGAAGCCGTAGGTAAAATCCTTGGAATTAAGGTCAATACTACGGAGAGGAAGGTGGCACGTCTTCACTGTCAGGGAACCGCAGCAGTTGCAAAGAAAAAGGCGAAGTACAGGGGAGTGGAAACATGCGCTTCCGCTAATCTGATTGCTCTCGGTGATAAAGCATGCCCGTACGGTTGTCTCGGCCTTGGTGATTGTGTAGCTGCTTGCCCCTTTGATGCATTGCATATTGGAGAAAACGGACTTCCCGTTACGGACATCGATAAATGTACAGGTTGCGGAGAATGTGTCAAAGCCTGCCCTCGCGGGATACTGGAACTTGTCCCCGTATCAAGAACCACTGTTATATCTTGTTCATCACACGATTTTGGTCCTGCGGTGAAGAAGTACTGCACGGTGGGATGCATAGGGTGTACGCTTTGTGAAAAGAAATGCCCGCAGCATACCATTCACATGGATAATAAACTCGCTGTTATCGATTATACCAATTGTGATAATTGTGGCGTGTGTATAGAAGTTTGCCCCACAAAGGCTATAATTAAAGTTGAAGGCAAGGTAGCCGTTCTACCGAAGGAAGAATAGCGAAATGCTTAATACGGATTAAGGGGAAGTTTCACTTCCCCTTTTTTTATTTTACAAATTCACCGAATTTATCGATATCGAGGTCGAAATTCGTAGAGTAGCTCGAAGAAAGAACCTTCCAGACCACATTTTCGTTTTTTATAAAAGCGGTTTTGTTTAAATTGCCGAAAACTCCCTTTGTAATATACTTTATCAATTTGACAGATTCCGCGTTCAATTTTATATTGTCAACATAAGAATTACAGGATTCACATAATAATACCGATTCCTTAGGAGCATAAAATGCTATTTTGCTGAATTTTTTTTTACATTTGCCGCAGGAATCATAGTTGAGTTCGTATCCTTCAATGACAAGAAGATTAAATAAGAAGTAGAGAACGTAGAGTTTATTTGAATCATCAGTAACATATTTACGAATCTTTGACAGCGATTTGTCGAGTAAGGCATATATTTCGGGGGCGGGTATTCTCTCCGGTAAAATTCCGGATAGTATTTTAAACATAAGGGAAATCCTGTAAAATGTTTTGATGTTTTTTGAAAAATCGATACCGGATTGAAGCAGAGTCGATTCTTTGTACTTGTAAATCTCTCCCGAATGGGGTTCGTAAAGAACAAAAGAGGTTTTTGAGAAGATATCAAAATTTTCATTTGATTTATTTGATTTCAAAGCACCTCTGACCAATATTGATATAATTCCGAAATCACTTGAGAAAAGGCGAATTATTTGACTCGTTTCATTGTAATTTATGGCTTTGAAGGTATATCCTTCGGTTTTTATCTGCGGCATGCTATTTTGCCCGAATCATTTCAACTCTTAAAGATTTTATCTGCCTGTCATTACGGGATTCAACGGTTATCTTCACATTGTTTACTTGAACGAAGGCTCCTTTCGGCGGGATCATTTCCATCTTAAACATAAGAAATCCGCCTATGGTTTCATAATCTTCGGATGTGGGGATCTTAGTGTGAAAGAATGAATTGAAATCCTCTGTCTCGCAGGAAGGACGCACTCTGAATACATTTTCGTCTGTTTTTACGATTTGCTCTTCATCTTTTGAGAATTCGTCTTCAATTTCCCCGAACATCTCTTCGAGAATATCCTCTACTGTTATTACTCCTTCTGTTTCTCCGAACTCGTCTATTACCGTTGCGATGCTTATCCCGAAATCTTTCATCTCGTAGAACAGGTGGTCGATATGTTTTGTAGGTGGGATAAATAGAATATCCTTGGTGATTTCTTTCAGATCGAAACGCTCCTGTGTTATAAAATCGATTATGTGAATGTATCCCAGTATGTGATCAACACTATTTTTGTAAACAATTATACGTGAAAGCCCACTGCTCCTAAACAATTCTTTAATTTCTTTATAGGATGCGTGATAGTTCACACCCACAATATGTATACGGGGAATTAATATATCGGAAACGGTGATATTTTCGAGATTTAGCATCTTTTGTAAAATGTTCCTTTCGTTTGATGAAATAACACCGTCCTGTTCGATAATCGAAATCAAATCGTGCATCTGTTCTTTTGTTATACGCTCTTTCTTCTTGAATATCTTAAACCCGTAGAATAGATTGCTTATGAAATCGAGGAATTTAATGATAGGATAAAACAATTTTTCAAATACTGAAAGGGCAATGACAAATTTTGGGAAGATCCTCTTTGCCGCTTTAATTGCCCACAATTTCGGAATGATTTCACCGAAAATCAGAATCACGGATGTAATGAGAAGTGTGGATGTTATTTCATTATAATTGCTCAGAATATACCTGTTTGTAATGGATGATATGAAAATTACCGTTATATTTACGCCGATAAGAACAATTGAAAGCAAAACGGATGGTTTTTCATAGAATCTGTAGATTCGTTTTCTTAATCCGGCGGAATATCTTGAATAGTGTACCTTCTTTGTGGAGAGAAAGGAGATTTCCACCACGTTAAAGAATGCGGTAAAAAAGAGTAGGATTGAATCGATTATAAGAATCGTTATCATATTCAAATTTTCCTTACATGGACTTTATCGGCAACCCGTTCTTCCACGGAATTAACGGTAAATTCGAATCCCTTATAACGGATTTTGTCTCCCTTTTTCGGTAACCTTCCGAGGTCCAAGATCAACAGGCCGTTTAATGTGTCGATACCCTCTTTTGTCAAATCGGCATTTAAAATGTCGGACAACCTGTCTAATTCCACGGAGCCGGATATTTCAAAATATTTACTTCTGCTCTTTTTAATTTCATCATCATCGAATATATCGAATTCGTCTTTTATATCTCCCACAACCTCCTCGAGAATATCTTCCATTGTCACGAGTCCGGCAATCTCTCCGTATTCCCCGAGAACAATTGCCATGTGCATGTGTTGTTTCTCGAACTTGTTCAACAATTTATACGCGCTGCTTGTCTTTGTAGCAAAAATGGGCTTTATAATGTAATCCTCAAGATGAAATTCTTTCGTACTATCGTATGCTGTTAGTGTTTTAACGTAAAAGATTCCTATAACGGATGAATGGTTAATGACGGGATAGCGGGAGCAATATTTGGATTTTATGATATCTATAACATCATCATAGATCATATCAGGGGTAAAATATGCGATTTTTGCCCTCGGTGTCATTACTTCTCCCACGCTCAGGTTGGAAAATGTGAGGAAATTTTTGAGAAATCGTGCCTCTTTGTAATTGATTATTCCTTTGCTCTTGTTTAATTCGATAATTGTTTTGTATTCCGATACGGTATATTCGTTTTGCTTTGTGGTTTTACCGGAAAGACCGAGAACTTTGCTGATGAGGAAGGCAAAGGGATAAAACAGAATGAACATAAAATAGGCAAGTGCCGAGGCATTTATAGAGAGTCTTTTGTTGAATTTTATAGCGTAAAGTTTCGGTATATATTCGGCAAAGACTATTACAAGAAGGGTCATTATAAAAGTAACGGTTATTAAAACCCAATTTTCGTATTTCGGGATAACCTTGATAATGCGAGCAAGACGGGAAGTGTAGTAACCGATGGAAACATTGATAAAATTATTATAAAACAGAATGGATATCAGGAATAATTCCGATGACTTCATCATTTTTTTGATTAATTCCGCTCTTCTTTTGTTCTTCCGCTCGATATCTTTTATCTCAAGGGTGGAAAGGGAAAAGAATGCGGCTTCCAGTGATGATGTGAAAGCGGAAAGGCAGATTAAAAAAGCTATTATAAAAATTAAGTCTATCATATAAGCACGACGGCTCGGAATTGTTCCATATATCTGTTTTCCAGAGCTCTCATCTCCTCCCTCTGAGAAAGTTTGTGATGGTCAAAACCCGCTGCATGAAGTACACCATGAATCAGCGTCTGTTTCAGCTCTTCATTTAGTGCTGTCCCGTGTAATTTTGCCCGTCTTCTTATAACATCGATACAGAGAACAATAGAAGCGAGAACAGGTATGTAATCGTGGGGTTCGGAGTAAACGAATGTTAAAACATTTGTGCTCCTTGGAATTTTTCGGTATTGTTTGTTGTAGCCTCTTATCTCATTTTCGGAAACAAAAACTATTTCCAAAACTTTATTTTTAGCAATGTCCGGGGACAGATCATTGAAAACGGATTCGGCGATAAGGGAAACGCTCTTTACTTTTAGCTTACAACACGACGGAGGAATTATATCGGTTTCCATACTATTTATCTGTTAAATCTTTTGTTGAGGGGTACGAAAGGCGTTTGTGGTTTATTGCGAGCAGATAAGGTAAAAACGCACCCTTTATGGTTTCTATATCCTTGAATGTGAGAGGAGTGTTATTCAATTGCCCGTCCTTCAATTTGTTTGTGAACACCTGCTCTATCAATGCCTCTATGCGGTGCGGAACGGGGTTTTTAAGTACCCTTATAGCCGCCTCGATTGAATCGGCAAGACAAATAATACCTGCTTCCCGTGTTTCGGGTTTCGGCCCCGGATATCTGAAATCGGATTCCGTTACGGTATCGTTCGCCTTTTGAGCTTTAAAATAAAAACCTTCCATTACGGAATTGCCGTGGTGTTGCTCAATTATATCTATGATTTCCCTGGGGAGATGATATTGTTTTGCGAGAGCAACGCCGTCCTTTATGTGATTTGCAATTATTATTTTGCTCATACTCGGAGCCAATTCGTCATGCGGGTTAGGTATATTTACCTGGTTTTCTACGAAATATAGCGGGTTTTTCAATTTCCCTATGTCGTGAAAATATCCTCCGACACGGCACAGTAGGGCGTTTGCGTGTATTTTACGAGCCGCCGCTTCGGACATAATTGCAACATTTAAGCTGTGATTGTACGTGCCGGGGGCTTCGACAGCGAGTTTTTGAAGTAGCGGGTGATTGAGATCGGAGAGCTCTATAAGTGTCATGCTTGATGTGACATGAAAAAGTTTTTCGAATAGAGGAACGATTCCGATAACGATAAACAGGGAAATGGTCAAATTTGCCGATAGGAATCCAATATCTCTTAAAATTTCCCCGAACGATGCGAACTTTATAAATTCGATGGACAGAACGTATAGAATTTCGCTTGAAATCAAGATGCTTAAAATCATCAAAAAACCGCTTCTCTTATGTAAGTGGTCTATGTAAAGAAGAGAGATAATCACCATGATAAGGAGGAAAATAAACAATGTAAAGTTCAAATCAAACGTAATTGCAAGCAAGAGAGCAACAAATATACCTGAAATGGCGGCAAAACGTTTATCTACAAGAAATCCGATTGTCATGGAAAGGGGAATGAGCGTGAAGAGAAAAATCGAATATCCCTTTATGAAATAAATAATGACGATATTGATCAGGAATGAAAATAGAAAAATAAAAGCCTTGGATTCATCAATCAGAAGATCATAGGCAAACGATAGCAGAGTAAAAAGAAAAATAATCGACAGCAATAAAAATAGAGCGTTTTTCCCTAATTTAATTTGCCTTAACTCCTTACTGTAGTTCTTGGGGCGGGCTTTTTGCATGGAAATGAGCTTTTCTTCAACGGATTGTGTGACAGGGTCATGGGCACGAACGATCATCTCTCCTTTTGACACGAATCCTTTTGTAGTTTTTATAGACGCCAAGGCTTCATTTTGTCTTGCAATGGTTTCCTGTGAGTTAAACTCGAGATTAGGACGGATATAATGACCTGAAAGTGCTTCTATTACACTGAACAGCGAATTGTTTAAAAGCTTACCGGATTTTGTTCGAATATAGGTCATTGCCTCATCCAGAGAGTATATTTCATCCATATCTACGACTTTCTCACTTCCGTTGTACTTTATCAGCAATTTGTTGTTTTTCCCTATGGGAAGATTTGTTTTATCGTTTATAACACCCTTCTCATAAATGTCGGATATAATCTTCAAGAAATACTTTTCTATTTTTACATTTCCCTTTTGTAATAATTTTATGTAAATTGAATCGGGGAAATCCGTATTGCTTTTCTTCTTTATGTATTCTATTTTATTTCCAACGGGAATGTCCCTGTACATTTCTCTGTTTATTAGTGAGAAAAAATTGTTTACGTTATTTTTTATTTGGGCGGTAGTTGTCCCCTTGAAATCGATAATAGGTAAAATACTCTCCCTTATTTTTGCCTTCTCGGTTTCTATCTCCACACTGTCTTTTAATATGGGAAAATTATACGGTGCGATAATATCCTTTGTGGCAATGTCCCCCACTTTCATTCTGATTAAGAAATTTTTTGGCTTCGGAGCTATTAAATTCAGCGAAATGATTACGATTATTAAAACGAGTCCCCATATTATTTTGGGATAATGTTTGTATTCCTTTATATTGTCGTATAACCGTGTAACTTTATTGTTCTTTGTCTTCATTCAAATCATCTTTGTTTATGTTGTAATTCTTATATGCCAGAATGATATCTCTTACAATGGGATGCCTTGCAACATCCTTTTCGTTAAAGTAAACGAACTGTATCCCCGGGATGCCCGTTAAAACATCCTGAGATTCTATAAGCCCGGAATAGATCGTTTTGGGGAGATCAACCTGCGTTATATCCCCTGTTATAACGAGATTTGTATTCATTCCCATTCTTGTTAGAAACATCTTCATCTGTGTTTGAGTCGTATTTTGTGCTTCGTCAAGAATAACGAACGCATCCGACATCGTTCTTCCTCTCATGTATGCAAGGGGACTGATTTCAATAATTTGTCGATCCATTAGCGTAGATACTTTCTCCGCCGGGACCATATCGTAAATGGCATCGTAGAGCGGTCTTAAATAGGGTAAGATTTTTTCTTCGTAGTTGCCCGGGAGGTATCCGAGGGATTCTCCCGCCTCAACGGCAGGCCTCACAAGAATTATTTTGCTTATTTTGTGCTGTTTCAGGGCGGAAACAGCTTCGGCTACAGCAAGGTATGTTTTCCCCGTTCCTGCAGGACCAATAGAGATCACGATTTTATTATTTCTTATGGCTTTAATGTATTTTGCCTGATTTTTACTCCGTGGTTTTATTTTTTTCTTATAAGTGTCGATTGTAAAAGAGCTGTAATCGCCGATATAATCGTTAAGAACAGACTGAACGATATATTTTAAGTCCTCATCCGAAAGATAATCCCCCTTCTTAACCTTTCGAATAAACTCATCGATAATGGATTTTGCGTTCGTAATATCCGTTTCATTGCCCGAAATCAGCATAGTGTCATCCTTAAAGAAGATCTGAACGGGTATATACTTCTTTATGTAACGAATATTTTTATCTCCCGGCCCTAATAAAGCCAGCTTATCAATTCCATTTAAATTTATTTTCAATTCCATCTCTTTGAAAATAGGGGAGGGGAGAATTCCCTCCCTTATTATTAAGGTTAGGGACGAGGTATTTTAAGTTCCCAACCGGGCAAGATAAGATCAGGATTTCTGATCAAATCCGTGTTTGCTTTGTAAATTTCTTTCCAACGTCTGTAGTTACCGTGTCCGTAAACTTCATCGTACTCGGCTAATTTTGATAGCCAATCACCGGGTTTAACTACATATTTTGAAATTTTTGCAAGTGTTGCCTGGCAGTCTTCGAGCTCTTTGCTCACTGCATCGGTTTTACCCTGAAGATCTGTTACATCGGCATTAAGACCATCAACCACTTTCTGCACGTCTTGAATCTTGGATTGAAGTGCGGCTTCTTTTGTCTGATACTCCTGGACCATTTTAAGAGCATCATCTCTTGTGATCTTCTTCTCAGCAGCGTTAAGCATTGAAGCGGAGAAGAAGGCTATCAGGCATATTGTCAATACAATTACTAATACTTTGCTCTTCATAATCTCCTCCGTTATTTACCTATTTTTTCGTTACAAGCGTTGAGCTTTGTTGTCAAATTTTCCAGCTGAGCAGAAAGATCAGCTTTCTGTTTTTCCAACTTATCCTTTTGGTTGACAAGATTGTCATATTTTGTTTGTGCCGACTCGTAGGCTGATTTTGCCTCGTCAAGCTGCGAGAGTTGTTGTTTGTTTGCCATTTTTGGTCCACAACCCATTAAGCCTATGGCTAATGTCCCCGCTGCTACCAATAGCGAAACCTTTGTGATAAGTTTATCCATTTAGTACACCTCCTTTTGCAATTTACCTATTCTATCAAATTGGTATGGCTATGTCAAGTAATTTGATAAAAAATACTCAAATTAGATCAAATTTATTTACGTGTATTTTTTACAATAAGAATTTAAACTAACGGAAAATATTAAATTATAGAAAATTCCAGGTTGTGTAAAGTTTATTTATAAATGTTTAATAATTCTGATAACCTGTTATTTCAAATTCAAGTGTCATATTATGGGGGGCGAATCTTTATATTAGACATAGAGGAATTTTGATTATATAGTATTAATGATATGGCAAGAACATTTAGATTATCATTTGAGAAAGGAAATATACGTGTTATATTGAGTGAATAGGGTAGAATATTAGATATAGATTATATAAGTGTATTTATTTCAGTGAAAAGATTTGAGAAAGGGTGAAGAGCAAATGTCAAATGTCAAGGCCCGACCCCGGAGCGTTAGTATTAATTTATCCCATGATTAGCAGAGGGGCGGATAAGGACAGTGTTAGCGTTAAGTTAGTATGGGAAAAGG
>JAACEC010000027.1 GCA_011682715.1 Pseudomonadota bacterium | reverse complement strand
TTCCCCTCTATAGAGGGGTGGACTGACGAAAGTCAGGACGGGGTGTTCTATAAGTCCGCGGTTTAGCATATAGTCCGCGGTAGTTTTAGCGTAGGCGGAGTGTTTTTCTTCTATCTTTGTTCCCGTAAATATATCCGTACCTATTTCCCAAATATGGCAATACAACCTTGACTAACAGCCTTAATTTCCATATAATTGGTTAGTATGAAATGTCCGTTTTGCGGTTGCGAAGAAAACAAAGTGATTGATTCACGTCCGAGTAAAGATGGTTTATCCGTCAGACGCAGGAGAGAGTGTCTAAAGTGCGGAAGGCGGTTTACTACGTATGAATATGTCGAAAAAACCGTAATTTACGTCACGAAAAGAGACGGAAAAAGGGAAGAATTCAATAGAGGAAAATTGAAGCAGAGCATTGAAATCGCATGCAGAAAAAGACCTATCTCCGGTGAAGAGATCGAGAATATGGTGAATAAAATCATACGAGAAATGTTTGAAATCGAGGGGAATGAAGTAAAATCCGTATGGTTGGGGGAAAGGGTAATGGAAGAATTGAAAGCAATCGATCATGTTGCTTATATAAGATTTGCTTCGGTGTATAGGAATTTCAAGGATATTGATCAATTTATGAAGGAGTTTGAAACAATTAAACGTAAAGAATCGGAGCAAAAATGAGAGTTAAAGAAGTCAATATTAGTGAGTATAAATTGTTATCGAGAGGAAAAGTTAGAGACATTTACGATTTGGGTGATACGTTACTGCTGATATCTACGGATAGAATATCCGCATTCGACCATGTTTTACCCGAATTAATCCCCTATAAAGGTTTTGTCCTGAATCAAATTTCGAGATATTGGTTTGAAAAAACAAGAAATATAATAGATAACCACTATATCACGGATGTCCCTTCAACTATTTATAAAAATCTTGAAAAATATGCCGATTTGATGACCGGGCGTAGTATGGTCGTAAGGAAAGCCGAAGTTATCCCATTTGAGTGCATAGTTAGAGGTTATATAACGGGGAGTGCATGGAGTGAATATAAAAAGCACGGGACCGTTAACGGAGAAAGAATCGATTACGAATTGAGAGAATCTGATCAATTTAAGGCCCCTCTGTTTACCCCGTCCACAAAGGAAAAAAGCGGACATGACATAAATGTCTCATTCGATTACATAAAAAAGGAATTGGGAGACGAATTGGCGGAGTTAATCAAGAGGAAATCAATCTGTTTGTATAAATACGGTTACGAATACGCTATGAAGAGAGGAATTATAATTGCCGATACAAAGTTCGAATTCGGTATGATAGACGGGAAATTAACACTTATCGATGAGGTGCTGACACCCGATTCGTCAAGATTCTGGCCCTTGAATGAATATGTACCCGGCAAGAAGATGGTGGGACTCGATAAGCAGTTTGTAAGAAATTATTTACTTGAAATAGATTGGGATAAGAATTCCGAGCCTCCTCATTTACCGGACAATATTGTTGAAAAAGCTTCTGAGATTTATCGTTCCATATACAATATGTTGACCGGCAAAGAAATCTAATGCTTGATTTAATGTTAAAGGCGGCTTACGAAGCCGGTAGATTTTTAATTGAAAGTAAAAAGAAATTGGCCTATATTAGAATAGAAGAAAAAGGAAAAAACGATTTTGTTTCCGATATAGATAGGGGGGCTGAAAGAATAATCAGAGAAATATTGGGGGAAAAACCGGAAATTCCGATTCTCGGCGAAGAATTAGGGGGAGAAATTAAAGGTGAAGAAAAGTTCATAATCGATCCCCTTGATGGTACGACAAATTATATTCATAAAATTCCATACTACGGTGTTTCCATAGGCTACGAAAGGAATGGAGAAATTGTAGCTGGTGTTATATACAATCCGGAAAGAGATGTTGTCTATTATGCCGAAGAAAACAGAGGGGCTTTCAAGAAAGAATCCGGAGAGGAGAAGAGAATGTCCGCAGAAGGAAAAAGCATTGAAGAATCCGTTATATCTATGGGTTTTCCTTTCAGAGCGAACAAGAAAATAGACAAATTCCTTCGACTATTCGGTGATTTCATATTCGATACCCATGGAGTGAGGAGAATGGGGGCGGCATCACTCAATATAGCAAATGTCGCAGACGGTGTATTTGATGCTGATATCGAGTTCAGGTTAGCACAGTGGGACATAGCTGCGGGTATCGTAATCGCAAGGGAAGCGGGATGCATATTCACAGATCATAAAGGCGAAAATAATTATATGGAAACAGGAAATATTCTCGTGGCGAATGAAAGAATATATAAAACGATATTAAGGATGGTAAAAGATGTATAATTCCTACTACAGACCCTCACATACGAACATTGTACTTAAATTGATACTGATTAATTTTGTCGTTTTTGTAATCGAGTTGCTCACACCAAACGGATACATGATTTACTATTTCGGGCTTATACCGAGACTTGTAATAGGCAAATACTATTATTGGCAAGTCTTTACATATATGTTTTTGCACGGTGGTTGGATGCACATATTTTTCAATATGTTTGCCCTGTATATTTTCGGAATAGAAGTAGAGCACTACTGGGGCGGCAAAAAATTTCTTGAGTATTACTTGATATGCGGTGTCGGTGCAGGTATCATATCTCTTCTCACCTATTATAATTCTCCGATACCCATTATAGGCGCATCGGGAGCAATTTACGGTGTCGTGTTGGCTTACGGTTTACTATTCCCCGAAAGGTATCTTTATCTTTATTTTTTTATCCCTATTAAGGCGAAGTATCTCGTCATAATGTTCATTCTCTTTGAGTTTTTCGCAGGGATTTCAGGAGGCGGAGACCATATCGCCCATTTCGCTCATCTCGGCGGATTACTAACCGGTTTTATCTACCTCAAATGGCCCTTGATTAAATCAAAACTACATATAAGAAAATCCGTAATAGGGGGTAATAGAAATAAATGGAGGGACAATTACAATGAATACGACAGTGAAGTGGACATAATTCTCAAGAAAGCCTCTAAGTACGGAGTGGACAGCCTTACACCCGATGAGATAGAAACATTGAGGAAGGCAAGAAACAAATAGAAAATGTCAAGATATAATAAATTTAGTGAATATTTGAAGGGGAAATACGGAAGACGAGTACAGAAAATATCTGTTGATGCGGGACTAACATGTCCGGTTAGAGACGGAGTTCTTTCGCGAACCGGATGTTTTTACTGTAATAGTTACGGATCAGGAAATGGATCAAATGAATCTATTGAATCACAAATAAGAACTCAAACAGAATATTACGAAAAGAAATATAAAAATCCTTATTTCATTTTGTATTATCAGGCGTTTTCCAATACGTACGGTGAAAGCGAACATTTAAAAGGGCTCTATGAAAAGGTGCTTGACGATGACAGATTCGTAGCGATTTCCATTGGAACGAGACCGGATTGCATTGATGAAGAGATTTTGACCTATCTTGAAGAGATAAACAAAAAAAAGGATGTTTGGCTCGAATTAGGGCTTGAAAGCGCAAGTATAAAAACACTGTGGAAAATCGGCAGAATGCACGGAGTGGCATCTTTTGTCGAATCGGTTACCAGAATTAAAAAACATAATTTGAAGATATGTGCCCATATTATTTTCGGATTACCCTATGATAACAGCGGTGATATGTTGGAATCGGCAAAGTTGTGTTCCGTATTGGACGTAGATGCCGTAAAGATACACTCTTTTTATCTGGAAAAGGGAACCGTTTTTGAAAAGATATACAAGGAGAAAGGTTTCCCATTTTTATCCGCAGAAAAATATGTAGAGATTGTTGTAAAGGCATTGCGATACCTGAAACTCGACATAGTAATACAACGGTTGACCGGCGATCCGAACAGAGAACTCTTAATTGGACCGGATTGGACATTGGATAAGCATAAAATAATAGCGGCGATAGAAAACGAAATGGAGAAAAACGATTACAGGCAGGGAGATTTATCGGAGTTTAATTATGTTAAGAGAAGTTAAGATCATTCAGGTGGGGAGGGATAAGTTCAAATACGTGAACCTTATAAAATCGGATTATCTGGAGAGATTGGAGCACTATTTTACGGTAAATGAGGTAATAATCAAGGAAAGTAGATTCAACGAGAAAATAAAAAGACTCAGGGAGGAAGCCGTAGAGATAAAAAAACGTATAAAGAAAAATTCTACATTGATCATACTTTCGCCCGAAGGAACGGAAATGGACAGTATGAAATTTTCGAAATTCATATATAGGTTCCCGTCCATTACCTTTATAATCGGAGGGAGTGACGGGTTATGCGAAGAAATTAAGAGTGCGGGAGATTATATTATTTCGCTTTCGAAAATGACATTTCCGCATCATTTGGCAAAAATCTTACTCCTGGAACAGTTGTACAGAGCCGCCTCCATAAAGCACAATCGAAAATATCACAAATAATCGGGTTCAAGGACTATCCGTTCTTAATGTAGAATTTAACCTGTTCCTCAATGATATCCCTTAATGAATGTTTAACTTTAAAGCCGAGTTTTTTAATCTTACTGTTGTCGCAAATAATAAGGGGAATATCACTGGGTCGGAACCGTTCCTTGTCAAAAACGATTTTAACTTTGCCTTTATCCGTATCCACGATAATGCCTTTATCATCTATTGTAAATTCTACTTTTCCGTCCATAATCAGCTTGTCTGTTTTTGTCCTGTAAAATCGCAATCCGAACATACTTCCCTTATCTTTTTCAAGAGGAGAATCGATAGTTTTATTGCTCTTCATCGAATGTATGGAAAGCACTTTGTAACCCGCAGTTTCAAGAGCAATCAGGATGTACGTAAGTACGGAATTCGTTCTGCCCGAGCCGATATTATAAACTTCGCCGGGATTCCCTTTATCAAGTAAAAGCATATACCCCTTCACCACATCAAGAACATGACTCCAGTCACGAAGCGCATTTACGTTACCTATTTTTATGGAATCGGCTTTGCCCAAAAACAGATTGGCGACCTGGCTTGTGATCACCGATGTCACGAAATTGGGACCTCTTCCTTTCCCTTCGTGGTTAAACGCTCTTGCTACAATGGTCGTAATACCAAAGGAATTGTAATAATCGCGTATCATAAGATCGCATGCGGTTTTGCTTACCGCATAGGGGGACATGGGTCTGAACGGGTTTGATTCGTTAACGGGTATTTCCGGATATCGCTCGGGTAAAGGGAATATTGTCTTATGCAGATTGAGATACCGTGATACCTGTTTGTGATCAATAGCTATAAAACCGTATTCTTCGCTTGTCCCGGTAAAAAGGATACGAGGTTTTTTATCTATTGTGCGAACGGATTCGAGAAGATTACCGGTCCCCTTAACATTTATTTCAAATGTTTCGACTGGATTTATAAACGATTTAAAAACAGAAGATTGAGCCGCAAGATGAAAAATATAATCAGGCTTTGTTTTTTTTAACGCCTTTATGAGACTTTCTCTGTCGAGAAGATCTCCTTCAATCAATTTGACCTTTTTGAGGATATGTTTTTCTTTCAGATTTTTCGGTTCTTTGCCGTCAAATTTTACATTAATAAGCCCTGAGACATTTGCCCCTTTTTTTATCAACTCTTTTGCAAGATAGGATCCTACGAAACCTCCTATACCTGTGATAAAAACTCGTTTGTTTTTGTATGACATGTTTACCTCATTTTCTAAAAATTACAGATTCTCTGTTAAATAAAACCGTAGCAGCTTTTAATATGATAATGGTGAACAAAATATTTGACGCTATTGTCCATATAATATACCCTACATGTATGTCACCGTTTAATATGTTTTGCATGGATAAAAGCGAATTTATAAAGGGCCAATTGGCGAAGTTGCTTACAATTGATGAGTCCGGGTTCATTACAGCCATCCCCAAAATAAGAATTATAAAATAGACGGGTAGAATATATCCTTGTCCTTCTTTTACCGTTCTGCTGTACGATGAAATTATGATTAGAATGGAAACAACGAGCATATCCAGTGTAATGATTATAACCGCAAAAAGGGTAAAATTGGCGGGGGTGACATTCAATAGTGTGCTGCCCGCATTTGGTATAATCTTGAAAACATATAAAACAAGCAGACCGAGGATAGAAAAAATGGCTCCGGTCAGTGAAACAGTCATTGTAGAGAAGAGTTTCCCAAAAAGTATGCTCTCTCTTGAAATTCTGTTGACGAGGAGAAGTTGGAGAGTATTTCGTTCCTTCTCTCCGGCTATACTATCAAGCCCGACACCGATTGCATTACTGAAAAGGTAAATGAGGATGAAAAATGGAAGGAGAAAAGAAACAATGGAATTTTTATTCTCGTTAATACGAACGATCTTTACTGTTTGAGGGATAACTTTATTGATAGGAATTTTCATCGATTTTAGTTGATCTCTTATGTAAACACCCCTAAATGAGAGGTAATATCGCTCCATTGTTTTTATTATACCACCGGAACTACTCTTTGCAGCATTAACATATATCTTTAATAATGTATCCTCTTTCGAGCTGTAAATAAATACATCCCATGCATCGAATTTCAATGCGTTGCTTTTATCGATAATTTTAACAGTTTGAAAATTGTACTGTTGTAGAAAGGAGACAAAAGGGACCTTTTCATTATAGGCGATTATAAAATTTTTTATAGGTTTTGTTCCCTGCCCGATACCGTTAAAGTAAAATATTGCCGGGATAAATATGAACGGTATGAGAGTAATGGTTAAAATTAGGCGTTTGTCCCTGAAAATAGCGATCATTTCCTTTTTAAACAATAAAATGCTATCTTTCATATTATATCCAAATAAATGTCTTCGAGACTTTTATCGTATTTTTTTTTCAAGCTCTGCACATCGTTCGTTTCCACGATTTTCCCTTTGTTTATAAAAGCAATGTTATTGCATGTTCTTTCGGCTATTGCCAAATTGTGTGTTGATAAAATGACGGTTTTGCCGTCATCGCGCATCTTTTTTATAATTTTAAGAACGGATTGAGCGGCAAATAGATCCAAACCGTTTGTCGGCTCGTCGAAGATAACAATTTCAGGATTATGTATAATGGATATCGCTATCAACGTTTTCTGTTTGTTCCCTGTGGATAATTTTTGCGTAAGGACATCGATGTATTGGGACAAATTTAGCTGTTCTACGATTTCTGAAATTCGTTTTGATAATATTTCGTTCTTCAAATTGTTCAGTCGCCCGAAAAACAGAAGCAGTTCCCTGGGGGTATAGTTAGACGGTAATGTCATGTCCGATGACAGGAAACCGATTTGTGCCCTAATAGTATCCTGTTCCTTTATTGTATCGTGCCCGTTTACATCTATTTTCCCCTTTGTCGGAGCCATTAATGTTGAAATAAGTCTTAGCGTGGTGGTTTTACCAGCCCCGTTCGGTCCGATAAGGCCAAAAATTTGGTTTGATTCTATTGCAAGGTTAATATCATTGCATGCGTATATCGTTTTGTTTTTTTGTTTGAATACTTTTGTTACATCTTTAAGCAATATCATAGACGTATTATATTTTATGAAAGATTGTTTGTCAATACAAATCAGGCTAAGGGGAATGAAAAGACAAGGCAAAATAAAGCCAGACAAAAAATACTTGAAATTTTTTAATAAATTTGTATAATAATTCTATGAGGAAAGAAAAAAATAAAGGGGTGGGACACAGAAAGCGTCTCAGAGGAAAACTTATTAGAGCTGGAATTGAGTCGCTCAATGATTATGAAATCATTGAGTTACTTTTGACATTGGGGACGCCGAGAAAGGATTGTAAAGACATCGCAAAGGAACTTATAAACGAATTCGAAAATATTCACAATATTATATATGCAGAGGACGAGGAGCTTCTTAAATTTAAGGGGATAGGGGAGCACAACATATTCGGGATAAAACTGGCGAGAGGGATAATAGAAACGTTTCACAAGTCCAAATTGATGAAGAAAAATCGTATAAGAAGTGCCAAGGATCTTGTGGATTACCTCTATAGCAGTATGGGATATCTGGACAGAGAAGTTTTTAAGACCGTGTTTCTTAATGTAAAGAATGAAATTCTAAAAATTGACGATCTGTTTGTAGGGACGGTAAACGAAAGCCCCGTGTATCCGCGGGAAATTATGAGAAAAGCGTTTCTTTACAACGCTACCTCCATAATAATTGTTCACAATCACCCGTCAGGTGATGTGTCTCCCAGTAAAGGAGACATACTCGTTACTGAAAAAATAAAGGATATTTGCAATACCATGGATATATCACTTCTGGATCATATTATTATCGGTAAAGACAAATATTACAGTTTTGCAGAAGAGGGTATTATTTAGAAATGATGGGAAAGTTAATAATAAAGTTGTCCTACGGGATGTGCTTTTATCAAAATGGATGATTTTGCTATTTTGGAAAATATGCTTGTCATATTTCTATTGTTCTTTGCTATATATAACTCACTTTCCATAAACCGGTAAATATGTCCGCACCTATCTACCCAGGGGGAACCGATTTCACTTTACAATATTTCGAATTTATAATATCATGTAAATATGAATGAGAGGCAGAAAGAGCATCGCGCATTTTTAAAAAACAAAATATTGGAAACAGCTGTTAAGCTCTTCGAGTCCGGTGGTATAGAAAATATAAAGATGAGAAAGCTCGCAGACAAGATAAAATACAGTGCAACGGTTATCTACAGCTATTTCAGCAACAAGGAAGAACTCCTTTACGAAATATTACGCATTAAACTTGATAAAATTGTGTATGAACTGAGGCACATTGAGGACGATAACGAAGAAAAACTTTTAAGTGAGATGATACATACTTATGTGAAATTCTTTGTTGAGAACAGTGAGTACTATTATCTGTACACAAATATTAACCTGGGTAAGATTAATATTGATCCGATACAAAGAGAAAGTCTGATAAATGCACCGATTTTCCCCTTCGGAAGAGTGTTTGATAAACTTGTTATGAGAGGTTCGAAAACAGACGATTATACCGATCATTTGTACCTTTTATGGGCTTTTATGAACGGTTTAATCGAATTAAAATTAAACAGTGATATAGGCGATACGGTTAATACAGACAACGCCATTGAGGAATTTACGAAATATATCGTTTCTACGGGTTAAAGGGGAGTTTTAAACTCCCCTTTAATATTAAAGCAAATCGCCCGTTTTTATAATGTTCGAATTAATTGTTTTGTCCGATTTTCCGCTGTTTATGATGAAGTCACCCTTTCCGCTCTTGTTTATAAAGTAATATTTGTAAATATTGTCGGGTGTGATATCATTAAAATTCTTATCAAAGAGGTACGGATAGGCGTTTTTCATCTCTTCTTTTATTGAATCTCTCGTATAATTATTCCCTGTTAAATTATTGTAGAGTTCGATCAATAGATCAATGTTGGAATATTCGAGATCAAAAACGACAGGGCGGAAGTAACGAGCTTTTCTCTCTGCATTAACAAAAATTCCGCTATTTGCAAAAGGATGGTTTATTCTTATAGCATTGGAATAATCCGTTTTGTTGTATCCGATGTAGTAGAAATTTCCGGAGTTCTCAAATTCCTTTGTAGGAGTTTCATTATAAAATACGGAAAACTCGATGTTGGTCGTATCAATCGGCTTTTTAAAGCCGAGAACGTTTGCCCCTTCGGAATTAGCTGATTCACCGAAAA
>JAACEC010000026.1 GCA_011682715.1 Pseudomonadota bacterium | reverse complement strand
CCAAATTGTACGATTTGTATAGATCGGGAATACCTGCCCCGATTTCATTATCAGGAGCGGAAATATTGGAAGCATACTGAGCCAATGCATTTTTCACCTGAATAGGAGACCATTTAGGATGAGATTGCAAAAGTAGAGCTGCCGCTCCGGCTATCATAGCAGCTGCTAATCCCGTTCCATCGCTTTCGAGATATGTTGTATCCACATCGATCGTTGTGTCAGCACTACCCGAAGAATCGTATACGGTCAGAGCCTTTGTCGCAGCATAAGCGACACCTTCTCCTAATGTCGCCACATCAGGTTTTATACGGCCGTCTGCTGTTGGACCGGCAATAGAAACGGATGCCAGATATTTATCGTCATTATCCGTAGCTCCTACAGTCAAAACACTATCCCCATCCGCAGGTGCCATCATATATGAAGAACTGTACTTATCTCCAATTGGCTGGGCCACGAGAATCCCTTTTGAAGCGGCAAGGTCAGCCTCTTTTGTAATAGCACATGTGTTCCCGTCCATCTGATCAGGTGTATACCAATCGTTAACGCCTATATCACTGTATATAATATCCGCTCCAATGCTATCAGCCCATTCGCATGCAGCTATCCAATTATCCTCATCCGTCGTGTCCGTAACACCGGCTTTTTTGATCTTTGCAAGTATGAAATTCGATGCGAATGCGGGACCTACAAAGGCTCCCGGGTAATATCCGCCTATTATGGAAAGAGATGCTGTCCCCTCCTCAATTTCATTAATCGAATCTTGTGTCGGATCATAGGAAACGATTGTATCATTGTATAAAAAATCTTTTTTTGCCATGATATTACTTTGAATGGATGCAAGACATTGATGAGTTAATTCGAAACCCGTACTGAATATAGCTATTCTCACACCTGCACCGTTAAAGCCCTTATGATGAATCGGTTGAATATTCAGTTTGCTTATCTGCGTAACATCAAACCAATAATCATAATCCCAATTTATAGTCGAATACATTGCTCTGGCATTTTTTGGTTTTATAATGTTGATTTTATTGTTCTCTTTCAAAACATATTTTCTAACCGGCGTAATCTCTTTTACAAAATTTAATCCCCTTATCTCCTCAATTTGACTGCTACTTGCCGTCACACTAACGGCATTCAACCATTTGGATATTCTATCTATCTTAATTCCCATTCTATCAAGGGATGTTATGTAATCCGAACAAACGGGCAGATCCGTATAGCTGAAAGGATTCCCAGTGTTGACCTTTTTACGCCTTGCAAGTGCATGACTATTATAACTGTTCTCTAATTTTGCTATTTCATTTTCGTACTGAGATTGATTTTTAATCCCTTTGTCTTTAAAGTAAATCCAATATTTCGAAAAATTCCCGAGTGGAAATAAAAAAATGGGTATCATACCCATTATTACTGCAAATAGTAATACCTTTTTCATAACACTACCTTTGTTTGAATTAACCCTTATTTTCGTAAATAATAACAATATGATTCCTATTTAACAATACAAAACCCACCTTTGATGTTTTGCCTGTTTCCAGATCCGTTATGCCGCAATCCGTAACGGGTATGAACTCCGATTTTGTAAATGTCGATTTGAGCATGTCGCTAAGTCTTGCAGTTTTAATAACATGCAAAAAACCTTGTACTTTAACGGGTAGATCCGTGTAAATTGTTACCGGAATCAAATCTTTATCAAGCTTAATATTCATAGTTCTATTATATCAAATAGAATTATATTTTTCAAGCGATTTTTTATTACCTGATTTATCGTAACAAAACATCATCGTTTAATGCTATTTTATAATAGCCGATTTAATTCTGTAAATACTTTCTCCGAGCTTTATTCGAACAAAGTAGATACCTCTTATTTCCTCTCCAACTCAGATTGTGTTCTCCTCTCTCCTCTGATCCGCTTACCAATTGTGCCACTCTTCTACCCAATATATCGTAGATTTCAATATCAACATTCTCTACCTTTTTTAAAGAATATCTTATACTCAAATCCGAATTTATACTTCTTACCTAAATTCTGTTCCTCTGATCTTTATTTTTACTTACCATTCCTCCGAGTTTTTCATATTTTACTATGTAAAAACCGTCGTACTCTTCATCTCTCGTACCGCGATCCCCAAAATAATATCAGTAGTAAAATAGATAAGCGAGTCCGAGACATAAATATCGTTGATTGCAGTGCCGTTATAAAATCCTATTTCTTTCGGAATTCTGGAATTAGCCGTATTGATAATACGTAAAATACCCCAATTAGCAACATAAGCAATTGTGTCTTTAACATAAACTCTATTATATGGGTCGCCGTTATATGAATTATAATATCCAATCTCCACTGGGGAAATCTGGGAATCTGATATATCTATTAAGCTACGATCGTGACTCCCGTTGGTAACGTACGCAATTGTATCACAAACATACACGTCCCATACAATGGGGTCCAAATCAAAACAACTTATTTCGATAGGATTTTGAGGGTCGGACACATCAATTAAACGCAATCCGTATAGGGCATCAGTGACATATGTAGTCGTATTCTTGACATAGACACTGTATATCCAGATGCATTTATAGATCCCATATTTATTGTGTTTAGAGGATCCGATATATTAATAATTTTTAATCCGTCAGCTCCTGCCGCTACATAAAGAATCGTATCCCGAACACAAAAACCACGAATAGAGCTCCCCACGTTAAAATAGCTGATTCCCACAGGATTAGTGGGATTGGATACATTTATAATTTACCTTTCGTCAGATTGTGGTACGTACGCAATTGTATCCCTGACAAAAATGCCGGTTGGTCAGGAACCGTGACTACTGTTGCATGAACCTATTAGCGTAGGATTATGGGGATCGGGAATATTCACTACAAGAAAATGATCATAATTAACAACGTAAGCAAGCGTATCTTTGACATATATGCTATTAGCGTTATCGTCCTGATAAAATCCGACACGAACACAATTCGAAGAATCATATCCCCTTCCGATATTATCCGCTTGCCTATTAATTCTCTTACTCAAGTAGGTAGACGAATTTGGAATCAGTTTTTGATTTTGAGCATTCAAAGAAAGTATATAAAAACTGCAAACAGTAGTGATAAATATAAAATTCTTTTCATAAATACCTCCAACTCGTGATATATATTTTTTATTATATCACTGCCTATTTCTCATGTCAAACATCATGAAAACGGATTTATAAAATAGGTACGGACATATTTACCGGTTTAAATTGTAAGGGCAATTCATGAATTGCCCCTACCTGTGATGCTCAACTAAAATATGGTAATTATTTATAAAACTATTTTTTGTATTTTAAAGCTAATCCCAAGGGAACTTCATAAAAAATTAACGTTACGTGACATGTGCTTTACTATCCTTTTTCATTTCTTATAAACTATAATATATTTAATTTTCCTGTATTTCTAATGAAAGATTTAGCCGGTAGAGCTGGCTCTGTGTATCAATGGTTTAATAATTTTACAGGCTTGAATTTTTATTCCATGGGTGGTTAATATGCCTACACTTAATCTACCTTAATCACGATATAATGCTTGACAAAGACAAGCATATACATTACCTTAACCGTGAATAGGAGATGTATGAAAAAGCATTACGATGAAGAACTAACAAAACATCAATCCCTCGGAGAAAAGATAGCAAACAGTGTAACACACGGAATCGGGGCACTTTTAAGTATAGCTGCACTTGTAATCTTAGTCGTAATTTCAAGCAGAATCGGGGATAAATGGAGAATCGTCAGCTTTTCCATTTACGGAGCATCCCTTTTTATTCTCTACTTATCATCAACACTGTACCACAGCTTACCGGCAGGGAAGGCTCAGCGTGTTTTTAACATCTTTGACCACTCCGCTATCTATGTTTTGATAGCCGGCTCTTATACCCCTATTACCCTTATAGCAATGAGGGGAAGGTGGGGGTGGACTTTATTCGGTCTTATTTGGGGACTTGCAATCCTAGGTATACTCTATTCGACATTTTTTACCGGCAGATTTAAAATTTTGTCGACACTAATCTATCTTATTATGGGTTGGCTCGTTATCCTCGCCATAAAGCCAATGCTCAGAATGGTCCCCCACGGCATGCTGATCTGGCTAATCATAGGCGGATTATTCTATTCTCTCGGCGTTATCTTCTATCTTTGGAAAAATCTGAAATATCATCACATGGTGTGGCATCTGTTCGTTTTAGCAGGCAGTGCTTCTCATTTCATAGGATTTCTCATTTATCTGACTTAACGATACGGGGTCAGTCCTTGACATTTGACATTTAAAATGTAGTGCCGTGCAGATATTATGGTAAAATCACTTTCTATGCCCCGAATCTACCGTCATCTTTTGCGTCGTCTAATTCCCTCACATTCTTTTCCAGCCATCCGACTTTTTCCACATTCCTCATATCGAATTCGGGGACATAATTTTTTATATCCAAAAGAGGCGTGCCGTCTATTATATCAAGATTCTCTACGATAAGTATATTTCTCTCAACGCTTATTAACTTTACGACGGAGATTCCTATGGGATTCGGACGTCCCGGCGCTCTCGTGGCAAAAACACCGTGATTTTCGTTATCCATATATGGCTTAACAATCAAATTACCTTTTTTAACCCTGTTGAAATGATAAATTAAAATTATATGCGAAAATCCCTCTATATCTTTGAGTCCCTCCTCATACTCCTTGAAAACCTCAACTTTTCCCCTAATGTTTTTAGCTTTTTTCGCAAGGGGTTGAATCGGAGTCCCTTCAAGTTTTTTAAAAGGAGAATGTATAATACCAATGGGTTTATACTCGATTTTATCCATTAATTACCTCCTATTTTATCATTTATTAAACTTATCATCTTGTATTTTTCTATTTATATCATCGGCAACGAGTTTTCCCGAAGAAAATGCAAATTGCAAATTATACCCTCCCGATTTCCCATCCACATCAATAATCTCCCCGACAAAATAGAGCCCTTTAACGAGTTTGGATTCCATGCTCCGAGATTTAATTTCATCCGTTGCAACACCACCACTCGTCAACATTGCCTTTTTAAAACCATATTTACTATTCACTATATACTCGGGGAACAGGTTTTCCGCCACTTTAATTATATCGTTCTTTTTCATACCGGCGGCTTTTGTTCCGTAATCCACTCCGGCGGCTTTCAAAACATGCAAAGCCAATTTGTAAGGAATATCATACAACCTGATTATATTAACAATACTTTTTTTTCCGTTTTCGTTAAGTTTTCGTTTAACATCGCCGAGTAATGTTTCTTTATTCGTAAAATCCGCCAATGAAATCGAGATAACATCTCCCCTATTCATCGCTCTCGACAGGTTCAAAACGGCAGGTCCCGATAATCCGTTATGTGTAAAAAGGACATTACCCTCTATTTCGGCTATTTTTTCTCCCTTCCGATAAACCGAGACTCTTTTCCTCTTTAAGGTAATTCCGGCTAACTCCTCAAATCTGTTTTCGATTTTAACCGGTGTAAGCGCAGGTTCGGGATCAACTATTTTATGTCCGAACATTTTGGCAAACCGATAACCATCTCCCTCTGAACCTGTCCACGGATACGATTTGCCTCCCGTCGCAATTACAATGAATTTTGATTCGTATACGCTTTTTTTCGCCGTTACATAAAACCTGTCATTCTCCCTCTTTATGCCAATAACAGGTGAGGAATAGAGCATTTTAACACCGTTCTTTCTACACAGGTTCAACATCATTCTTAAAACGTCTCTGCCGTTCATCGATTCGGGAAAAACTCTCTCCTCTTCATCTGTAACCGTTTTAAGACCGTTTCTATTGAAATATGCGATTAATTCATTAGGTGGGAAATTGAAAATGGCGGGCTTAGCAAAATTCTTCTTTCCGAAATAACGGTTGATCAGATCTTTCCTGTCTTCAAGGTTTGTAAAATTACACTTGCCTCCTCCGGCAATCAGCAATTTTCTACCTGCATTCTTATTTTTTTCGAGAACAAGTACCGTTCCCTCGGAAATATTTGCTGCAGCGAACAGACCTGCCGCACCGGCACCCACTACAATAACATCGTATTTCAAATCACCTCCGAGAAGTAATATAAACCAAATATAAATAATTTGCAATAATGAGGATGCGATTTGGGAGGAGAAAAACTATATTTATATAATTCTCATGAAATAACTCCCAATAATTTAAATCTTGATAAATATGCATAAATGTGCTATATTTCAACACGGAAAAGGAGTTATTATGGTACGTTTAGGAGTCAATCTCGATCATGTAGCGACACTCAGAGAAGCCCGCAAGGTGAATTATCCTTCCCCTTTAAAAGCTGCCTTTATCGCCGAGGAAGCGGGTGCCGACGGTATAACCATGCATTTGAGGCAAGACAGGAGACACATTCAGGAAAGAGATATTGAAGATGTTATTAAGCATATATCTTTGCCCGTAAATGTAGAACTTGCAATCGTACCCGAGATGGTCGATATCGTATCTGATTTGAAACCTCAACATTGTTGTCTCGTCCCTGAAAGAGTAACGGAAATAACGACGGAAGGAGGGCTTAACATTATAGAATTCGAAAACGAAACGGGAGCAGCCATCGAAAAATTGAAATCGAAAGATATTTCCGTAAGCCTTTTTATAGAGCCGGAAATCGAAATTATAAAAAAAGGCGTCGAACTCGGAACCAACGCAATAGAATTCAACACATCCCTCTATTCCGATTCCAAAACACCCGGAGAGCGAAACATTCAAATCAAAAGAATACAAAAAGCAGCAAGATTTACAGCCGAAAATTATTCCCTTGAAATTCATGCGGGACACGGTTTGAATTACACAAATGTAAAATTCATAAGGGATATTCCGGAAATAATCGAATACAATATAGGACACAGTATCATATCGCGGTCCGTATTTTCGGGTTTATACAATGCAATAATCGAAATGAAAAAATTGTTGAGGTGTTTATGAAAACAAGATATTTCAGTAATCTCACATGGCAGGAATTCGGTGAAATCGTACCGAAAAAAATAAGCACGGTAATACTACCGGTAGGAACCATAGAGGCACACGGAGTTATCCCCCTCGGAACGGATAATCTTATCCCTCAGGATATTGCCGAATATACGGCGGAAAAGATCAATGCACTAATCGCTCCCCCCGTAAATTACGGTATCACAAGCTCTCTTCTCCCCTACCCGGGTTCTATGACCCTTGAAAAAGATACGTATAAAGAGATGATTCTTGAGATAATGCTCGAACTTGCAAGGAATAAATTCAGAACAATCATAGTTATGAACGGACACGGCGGACAGATCGACGAACTGAAAGATGTCGCCATTGAAACGTTTAAAAAAACGGGCGCTCGCGTTATCGTCGTAGATTGGTGGATACTTACATACGAATGGACAAAACAGTTTTACGGACAGATGGGAGGACATGCGGGAATCGATGAAACGGCCGCTGTAATGGCAATCTCTCCCGAACTGGTAAAACCGGAACGATACAGCGAATCAATGCCGAGAGAATATAAAAGAGGCATACAATCCTATCCTTTCCCAGGTCCGGTAATTCTCTATAAGGAAGGCGAAGGAATGCCTCTTTTTGATGCCGATAAGGCTCGTAAATTCTATATAAAAGCACGCGATATTGTTGTCGGTGAAATCAAATCCGTTTTAAAGTCCTACAAGGAATTACATATTGGTTAAGAAACTATTTTACCTACTTTTGCTTCCCCTACTTATAACATCTTGCAACAGAGGTAAACCGGATGTTGTTTTTTCCGTCAAATTCAACCCGTACACCATTATCGTTTCTACTGCAAATAAAATTTACTACATAGATCCCGATAGCGAAATTATTTACAAAAGGGTGAATTTACCTCACTCCGTGGAAAGAGTTTTCGAGCCGTTTCCCTATGACAAACTCGTACTTTACAAATCCAGGAAAATCGATATTTTCAACCTGAGAACATCATTCATAGAAAATACAATTTATGCAAGAAATACAGCCTACAACCTTTTTGCCTTAAATCCTTATAAAAAACTTATCTATCAATCCGATACGGATATTTTCCTTATTGAGAACAACACACTATACAAAATTGCCCATTCCGATATAAAAATCGATACCTCTTTTACGTTTAATTCGGGTAAGGATATTTTATATCGGATTAAAAACGGCATGAATTATATTTTAGTCGTGGACAGTATGAAAATGACAAAATTGGGGTACTACAGAAATGTTGTCGGTTCTCCCTCTCTCCACAAAATCTACTTTGTCGATCACGGCATTCTCTCCGTTTATAACGCTAAAAACAGACGAAAAAAACGGCTCGACATAAAATGTTCTCGGGTCATTCTATCTCCGGCTACAAACAGGCTCTACATCATATCAAAAGACAACATCCGGCTGATGAGCACATATACAAACAAAATAGTCAAAAAAATCCCGGTAAACAACGTTGAAAATATCATATTCGCAAAAGACGGCTATCAGTTTATCCTTCTGAAGAAAGATTCTCTCTATGTGGTTGATCCCATTACCGACTCCATAAAATTTAAAGATAGATACGCAAATTACGACAGAGTAATAGCGCTCAATGCCAAATTCGGATATATCGGCGTAAAGGGAAATTCTCTTTTCATAAAAACAAACGATCATTTAAAAAAAATCACACTTACAAAACCGATTGTAAATACTTTTATTACCGAAATCGCTCCCGTGCACAGAAGCAAGGCAAAGGGCAAAACGATCAAAGGCGCAAAAAAGAGTTTTACATTCTACACCGTTCAATTCCTTTCCACAAAGAACAAGAAACATGCATTTGCACAAAGGGATAAATTTATTAAAAACGGATTACCGGCATACATCAAGCAATTGAATATCGAGGATAAAGAATGGTACCGTTTGAGAATTGGCAAATTTAACAATAAATCGGAAGCTACACTCTTCTCCGTCTACCTTACCGAAACATTGAATCACGGATGTTGGGTAACGCCGGATACACTTGATTCAATATCCGCTTACGTATTTAAGAATATAATTGATTTAAATAGCGACGGGAAACCTGATATAGCCTTTATCGGCAATAACAGAAAGTTACGGATATTCGAGATAAATTCTTTCGATATCAATCTGATTTTCACTTCGGAAACGGAATTTCCGCCTACGACAAAACTGCTCGAAAAGAATAACACATTGAAGCTGATTGCAGAAGATAATATCTATACCGTTACTTACGCAAATAAAACTTTTCGAATCATAAAAGAGCAATGAACTACGCTCAAGCGTTAAAAGAACTCGATAAATTCATAAACTACGAAAAACGATTAACTCACAAAGGTGAGTATGATGTTGAAAATTTTAAAACATTTCTTGCTACGTTAAATTCACCGCAAAATCACGGAACAACCGTTACCGTTGCCGGTACAAAAGGAAAAGGTTCAACGACAAGATACATAACCAACGCATTTGTTAATCTCGGTTTTAATGTCGGGTCATTCTATTCCCCTCATGTACGAGATCTCCGTGAGCGGATAAATTTTAACAACAATTGGATTGCCAAAGAGGATTTTTCGAAAATATTCACCTATATTTTTAATCACTTACTTTAATCACTTACACGGGAGAGAACAATCGTATAAAACGTATTTCGAGATACTCGTAACAATTGCATTTATCTATTTCATAAAGAAAGATACGGATTTTAACATTTTGGAAGTAGGACTTGGCGGAAGACTCGACTCGACCAATGTAGCACCGAATAAATACGCCGTCATAACGCATATAGGACTTGACCACACGGATGTTCTCGGTGACACCGTTGAAAAAATCGCATTTGAAAAAGCCGGCATAATAAAAGCGGGAGGGGTGGTTATCACAGGCTTTCAAAAAGATTCTGTCACCGATGTAATAAGGAAAAGAGCCAATGAGATCGGTGCAAAAATTATAATTGCAGAAGAAGTTGTTAGTAATATTAAAAATAATATTAAGGAAGGAATAATCCGGTGGGAATACGAAGGGGAAAAGTATAATTTTTCCACTGAAATGAAGGGACTTCACCAGACGGAAAACATGATTCTCGGATTCCTCACTCTTAAGGAACTGGAAAAGGATAACCTTATACCGGGATATTATAATCAAAAACTTTTTCTCGGAAGTCCTCTTTCGGGACGATTTGAAACAAGGGAAATATCGGGACACAGATTTATTCTCGACGGTGCTCATAACAGGGATGCCATGGAAATGGTTGTAAGGAATTTTACGGAATATTTCGACAACAGCAGTGTCGATTTGATATTTACATGTATGCAGAACAAAGACTTTGATGGAATGGTAAGGGAACTAAAAAAATTAAACATAAACAGGATATTTCTCGATAGAGTTAACAATCCGAGAGAAATCAATGTAAAAAATCTACAAAATACATTTGCAAAATATGATTTTGATAATATTTTCACAGGAAATAAGGAAAAGTTCCTGTTTGAATCAAAAAGTGACTATATAATCATCACCGGATCTTTTTATCTGGTAGGGAAATGGGAATTAATTCTTGACAAAATCTTTTAAATTATTATACTGATTCCATAAATTAATAGTTATAGGAGGTATTTTTTATGTTTTATCTCGCACCTTTGAGTGCCTTGGTGGCTTTGCTTTTCGCTTTTATTTTCTATAGAAACGCTATGACAAAGCCCGAGGGTACCGAACGTATGATCTACATCGCATCTGCTGTCAGAAAAGGGGCAGGAGCGTATTTAGGTCAACAGTACAAAATCGTTGCCGTATTTTTTGTGCTGACATCCCTATTTATTGCATTCCTCTCATTCGGATTACATGTTCAATCTGCATGGACTCCTTTTTCATTCTTAACAGGAGGGTTTTTCTCAGGATTAGCCGGTTACATAGGGATGAGAACAGCTACCAATGCAAGCGCAAGAACGGCAAATGCGGCTCGAAAAAGTTTGAATTCTGCTCTCCAGATAGCATTCAGAAGCGGTGCTGTTATGGGATTAACCGTTGTAGGGCTCGGTCTTTTTGATATTTCATTCTGGTATTTCATTTTACACAAACTCTTGCACTACAATTTGACGATAACAACAACTACAATGCTCTCGTTCGGAATGGGTGCTTCTCTTATGGCGTTATTCGCAAGAGTAGGTGGAGGAATTTTTACGAAAGCGGCAGATGTCGGTGCTGACCTTGTAGGTAAAGTCGAAGAAAACATACCTGAAGATGATCCGAGAAATGCTGCGGTTATAGCCGACAATGTCGGAGATAATGTAGGCGATGTAGCGGGTATGGGAGCCGATTTGTACGAATCGTACACGGATGCTATTCTTTCCGCTAACGCTCTCGGTGTTTCAGCTTTCATGCTCACAAACCCGCGACTTGTTGAAAACGCCGTCATACTTCCTATTCTCCTTGCCGGACTTGGAATTCTTTCATCAATCATAGGCATTTTTTTCGTAAGAACAAAGGAAAGTGCAACTCAGGGAGACTTGATTGCCGCATTAAGTAGAGGAATCAATCTCAGTGCGGTTTTAATTACAATCGGTTCGTTCTTTATCGTTAAATGGTTGATGCCTTCTAATATAGGTGTATGGGCATCGCTTGTAATTGGTCTTCTCGTCGGTATTATCATAGGAAAGAGTACGGAATATTACACATCCAGCGAATACAAGCCTACAAGGTATATTTCAAGTCAATCACAATTCGGTGCGGCTACTGTTATAATTTCCGGTCTCGCCGAAGGTATGAAATCCACCGCTATACCTGTAATTACGGTATCAACGGCGATTCTCCTTTCATTCTGGCTATCCAAAGGCTTTACACATCCCATAGTCGGCTTGTACGGTATTGCAATTTCTGCCGTAGGTATGCTTTCAACTCTCGGAATAACGCTTTCAACGGATGCTTACGGTCCCATTGCCGATAACGCCGGAGGGAACGCTGAAATGTCAGGTTTATCCGAAGATGTCCGGAAAAAGACGGATGCACTCGATTCATTGGGCAATACTACAGCTGCCACAGGTAAAGGTTTTGCTATAGGTTCCGCCGCATTGACAGCTCTTGCTCTTCTTGCTGCTTATGTTGAAGAAATCAGAGCAAGCATGATAAGAACCGGTGAAACAATGCTTTCCGTTAGTGGACATATGGTCCCCGTAATAAGCGCTACCTTGCACGATTTTATGATACATTTTAATGCTACTCTGATGAACCCGACTCTTACAGTTGGTATATTTATCGGAGCCGCAATGCCTTTCCTTTTTTCCGGTCTCACAATGAGTGCCGTGGGAAGAGCAGCCGGTAAGATGGTTGATGAAGTGAGAAGACAATTCCGTGAAATCAAGGGAATAATGGAAGGAAAAGCAGAACCAGATTATGCAAAATGCGTAGATATAGCAACAAAAGGGGCACAGCACGAAATGATTCTTCCATCAACACTAGCCGTTATAGTGCCAATTATTACGGGACTAATATTAGGTGTTCCCGGCGTTTTAGGCCTCTTAATTGGCAGTCTCTCAAGCGGATTTGTACTTGCTATTTTTATGGCAAATTCAGGTGGTGCATGGGACAATGCCAAGAAATATATCGAAGAGGGTAACTTTGGAGGAAAAGGCAGTGAATCTCATAAAGCCGGGGTTGTTGGTGATACGGTAGGAGACCCTTTAAAGGACACATCGGGACCTTCTCTCAATATTTTGATTAAACTGATGAGCATGGTAAGCATCGTTGTAGCAGGTTTAACCGTTTTATACCATCTTATCTAATTTGTTAATAGACCAAGAAAGGGGACATTTTCGTCCCCTTTCTTTATTGTCTCTAATATGTAAACATCAGTGATTTTTAATATTCTGTATAAATCTCTGAAAAATATTTTTCTTTCTCGATTTAATGAAGATATAAACTTTTTCCCCTTTTTTCGCCATTCCGAACTGTTCTCTGGCAATTTTCTCTATGTAAAAAGTGTCATTTTTAAGTTTTTCTTCCTCCTTTAACAAAGAATCTATTCTCAGCTCGGTCAATTTTGTTTCCTTCCTGATGATATTCATCTTCATCTCTACGGAAATTATCCCCACTACCTCTTTTAGTATAAAAAACAAAATTATAACAATTAGTACAGAGAGGAGAATATTAATTATTCTCCTCCCGGATTTTTCTTTGTCAAAATGTAAATACTTATTTCTCAATACTGGTAAAAGCCTCTCTTCCTAAGAATATCGCTTCTCCGAACATCTCTTCTTCGATTTCCATCAATCTGTTATATTTGTTAATTCTCTCCTGCCTCTGCACCGAACCGGTCTTTATAAATCCCGTGTTCATCGCGAATGCCAGATCCGCTATTGTCGTATCGCAGGTTTCTCCGGATCTATGAGATACTACGCATGTCCATCCGTGAGTTTGAGCGTATCTGATCGTATCAAGTGTCTCCGTTAATGTCCCTATTTGATTGAGTTTTATGAGAATGGAATTTGCTACGTTCTCCGTTATGCCCTTTTTCAATCTGTTGATGTTGGTAACGAAAATGTCGTCGCCGACATTCTGAACCTTCTTGCCGAGAACTCTATTCATGTGCTTCCAACCTTCCCAATCATCTTCGGCAAGGCCGTCTTCGATATTTAGAATATGATACTGTTTTACCCAATTTTCGTACAATTCAACCACTTTGTCCGCATCAACGGGAGATGAGAATTCCTTTAAATGGTATTTACCGTCATGGAAAAATTCGCTCGCTGCCGCATCAAAACCTATTGTTATATCTTCTCCGGCTTTGTAATGAGCCTTATCAATTGCTTCAAGTATAAGCTCAAATGCTTCGCTGTTACTCTTAAGTCTCGGTGCAAAACCGCCTTCGTCACCGTAATTGGTACTGTAACCTTTCGACTTTAAAATGCCTTTCAAGGCATAAAAAACTTCTGAGCCCATCCGAATTATATCCTTATAACTCCCTTTTAAGGGCATTATGAGAAATTCTTGAATATCAAGGCCACTGTCTGCATGTTTCCCACCATTTAAAATATTCATCTGAGGTACAGGGAGAATTTTTGCATTAACTCCTCCTATGTATTTGTAAAGCGGTATATCAAGGTATTCACTGGCAGCCCTCGCACATGCCACGGATACACCCAAAATCGCATTGGCACCTAATTTACTTTTGTTTTCTGTCCCATCGAGTTCAAGCATAAGGTTATCTATGTATAGTTGATCTAAAACATCTTCCCCCAGCAGTTCCGGTGCAATAATTTTTTGAATATTATCTATTGCTTTTAGAACCCCTTTCCCGTTATATCTCTTGTTATCACCGTCTCTGAGTTCCAGGGCTTCGTGTGATCCTGTTGAAGCGCCGGAAGGTACGGTAAATCTTCCGTAAATACCCGATTCAAGGATAACATCCACTTGAACCGTGGGATTGCCCCTTGAATCCAGAACCTCTCTTGCCTCTATCATTTCGATTAAACTCATAATACCTCCTGATTATAGTTTATATAAATCCGTTCTTCTGTCCTTAAATAGATCATTAATTTCATTAATATGCTTATCCCTTGCCAATGTCTCATCGATGTCGATTTTCAAAAAGACCTCTTCCGTCTTATTTGCCGATAGAATAATATCTCCATTGGGAGATACAATCTGGCTCTTCCCTGTGAAACGGATCTCTTCTTTTCCTCTCTTATTCGATCCTGTTCTGTTTGCGGTTATAATATAAACCCTATTTTCGAGAGCTCTCGTTACCATTGCTTTCTGGCAATAAGGCATCACCAAATTCGCACTGTGACATATAATTTCTGCACCGTTTAAAGCTAATGTTCGCATCATTTCGGGAAACATCCAATCAAAACAAACCATAAGTCCGAGCTTCGCTCCTTTCACATTGAATATCACATATTTAGCTTCACTTTGGTCAAAAATCGATTTCTCTTTATAAAACAGATGGGCCTTTCTGTAAATCGCCAATTGATTCCGGTAAATCGCAAATTGTGAATTATAAACCTTATCCCCGTCTCTCTCGGCGAATCCACCGACTATAACAGCATTCTTTTTCTCGGATATGTTGCGAAACGTATTAATCATTTGCGAATCTTTAACCGATTCCGCATATTTCTTTGCTTCATTTTTATTCAAAAACAAATAACCGGTTGTAAAAAGTTCCGGTAAAATAATCAAATCGGCTCTCTCTTTTCCAATGAGCTCTATAACTCTGTCTATATTCTCTTTTTTCTCCCCGAATTTAGGAGAAAATTGAACGAATCCTACTTCCATTGTCCTATTTCGTTAAAATTTCTGTAGGGAGAGAATAAGGCACTATCTCTGCCAATGGGCTTAACAACCCTGACATTTAGAAATAATCTCGTGTTTTTGTTCAAATTATATGTCATTTTCAGCTCCGGGGCAATGAACGAACTCTTATTAATCTGAAGATACGAAATTTTCATATTTGTCTTTAGTTTCATATTATGGGAATTCGCGAGGTTCAATGTGTACTGCTGAAGAAAATAGTTTCTACTTCCCGAGGAAATAAAGGAATATGAAACGGAAGGTTTTAACTTATAACCGTTTATAAGGGAGCTATCCGCATAAACAACGAATGGTAATACAAAGATAACTAAAAGGATTTTTTTCATTTTTACCTCCTGATGAATTATATAGCAGATAACTATTTTGTCAAGATAAGATACTGATTGTGTTGTTACAATGTCAAAATGTCTCATGTCTCCCGAAATCAAAATTCCTCTATGTCAAATGTAAAAAGGCGACCCCAAGAATTCACAAGTGTTAATATTAAAATGGTTCCTTTTAATCGTTCCATATTAGGCTCTCAGTTTAAAGTGCTGAAACGTTTTCGGATATACAAGTGCGAGGCGAAGCCTAGCATTTTGTGAGTGCCGAAAGGCACGAACCTTTTATGCTGTGTTATGTGCAGTGCCGTATATTCGAAGCTTTCCATGATTCTTTATTCTTTTTTTTATCAAAAGATGGAATTGCATCAAAAGTAACTTCGTTTCCGTCTATCATATCAGGTGGCAAATCCGACTTAGAACAGAAAAAGGATTGCTCGTCTTTTGTAATAATAAAACAGTATGGACGATCACTCCGACCTAAGCTCACTTTACCAACAAGTCCTTTTTTTACCTTGCGTTTCTTGTATGACAAGTTCCTTAAATCGTTCTCCTTACCCAATAGTTTACTCCACTCACTTTGGCAAATACTCAATGCTTCTTTTAGGGACGATGGCTCCTTGTTGTTACCAATGATTTTATTCAAATCATTAATAGTATTTATAATAGACTCAGGCACAGTCCATCCTTTTTCATTTCTAACGTATTTGCATAAGACAAAATGGACTCTTGCTTCTTCATATTGTCCAAGTTCCTTGCATAGCATTCCAATCTACAAATAGTGATACCATAGATTCAAGTTTAGAACTTCGACTAGCAGCTTGGTACATTAGTTTTAAAGCATCTTCTCTGCGGCCTATGTCTTTAACTACTTTTGCATACTCATGAATCATCCACCAGTCAGGCTTATAACCACTACATAGATTTTGATAAATCTTTTCTGATTCAGAAAAGTTGCCAAGATGGTGGTTTGCTAATGCCTTAAGTCGCAGGAAGAATTTCCGTTGTTTGGGGAATCGTTCTAAAATTTCATCGACTATATTTATTGCTTCTTTTGCATCCCCTTTCTCAATTAGTCCATTTATACGGTAGTTATACCAGAGAGATTGGTCACTCCAACCTTTCCTGCCTGAACTATCGGTCATGGGTTCTGTGCTAAGGGAATTCGGATCGATTCGAACTATCCATTCATTAATAGTTTCCCAATCATTTGAAGCTTTGGCTGATTTCAACACTTTAAAAACTGTTAGCTTCGCAGCCAAGTCCTCCGGATTCAAGCTCATTATTCTATTGGCTATTTCTACTATTCTTTCAAGAGATTCTTCTTCATTAATTTTATCAAGTCTCCCTTGGATATAAGTCCAAATAACTTCGTTACGACACCAATTAAAATCAGGATATCTAACAATTAATTCATCAGCAAAAGTGATTGCTTCATCAAATAATTCTAGTTTTCTAAGACAGTGAAGAAATCCTGCACCGTCAAACTTGTCTCCTGTTTCTTTCCATAAGTTTCTGTAGAGAATAAGAGCTTCTTCGAAATTCCCTGCTTTCCTAAGTTCATTAGCTTTCTGTTTCTGTTCCCTTAAGTCAGTCATATCTTAATTCTCAAAATCTCATTAGTTGTCTTAAAATGTAATTTGGCTACTTTTCTAAGTACTTCTTCTCCATATGCGGCAACAATCTTTTTTCCACTTTCTATAACTGTCTGCGATGCCCCTTTAGGCAAGTCAATTTTATATTTATTTGATAGTTTAGACAGTTTTTCTAAAAATCTTGCTCGTGCTATAATCGATGCTGC
>JAACEC010000025.1 GCA_011682715.1 Pseudomonadota bacterium | reverse complement strand
TTTAACGGAGAAAGGTTGATTATAAGAGCCGAATTCGGTTTTCGAACCGTTTTCATATTTAAGATAGTAGTATAAAAATTTTGCATCTGTCGGGACATCATAATCGTATTCAAACACATTCCCATTTCTTTCCATTTTATATACGATATAATCCGAAGAAAAATCCGTTTTAACATATAAACTCATTAATCCTGAGGAATCTATGTCCATGACATTTGCCTTGAATTTCAGAACTCTCCCGGCTCTTGTTTCCAAAATAGGGGTATGATTTATTATCGCCGAATATACAATATTTGAAGTAAGCAAAATAAAAACTATTATGAATAACGACTTTTTATTTACTTTCATAGTCAATTATTATTTTCCTCTTTACATTTCTCGCATCCAAAAATTCGATCTCAAGTTTATTATCCTTAACAACGCCCCCTTTCCTTACGATTGGCATCTGCCCCTTAACACATACAGCACTCTCCCCTTTATGGACAAATACGGAACCTTGATTATTGAAAAGCACGACAACTCCTTTACACATCATTAATGATAAAGAATCATTCACGAATTTCATCCCGAATTCTGTCCCTTTTATTGATGCTGTTGCAACGGGAGTTGTAATACTGAACTCTCCTTCTTTTCCTTTCTTTACACTTGCCACAATATCGCCGACTTTTAGGAAAAGTCTCTTTGCAATGCGACCATTCTTAATTTTTCCCTGAATTTTAATCGTGGAATTCTCCTTTATAGCTACAATATCACCTTTATCTATAAATTTCACAACAGCAAGCCCCTTCTTCCCGACCTTAATCACATCTCCGTTAATTACCTTGTATCCCGAAGCGACCTTATCCCAATTTCCCCCCTTCTGGACAGTAACATTACCCCTTACTTTCAATATGTAAGCGATGACCTTTTTCGTACTATCACCGTATATCGTTGCAAAAACGAGAAAAAATAGTAATATTATTGATACTTTCCTCTTCATTTTACCACCTCTATACCTTTTACCTGGTTTTTGTTTATCCTTTTAAGAATATAAAGCAAATTTAGCAGAGAAATCTCTTTGCCATTCAGCTTCGCATCGGTTACTTTGCAGTTTTTTGAAATTGCTCCTCTTCCTGCAACGCGTTTAATTTCCCCTATCAAAAGATCGTTCCCTACCTCTGCGGACCCCATATATCTAAAAAAACTAGGCTCACTCTTTACCTGCTGCCCTCCGTTACTCGTTATTATGTAACTGCTTACCTGCCAAATATAAATCCGTCCCTTTTCAAGTGGTGGAGCATCGGGGGGATATTGTAAGCTTTTTTCATTTATATCATCTTTTTCATAAATAGGGCTACTTAAAACATTAATTCCCGAAACGGATCCTCTACTGTATTTATAAAGATAAAAATTAAATGCCATGTCGGTCCTGGAATTCCATATAAACCGCAAATTTGACGAATTAACCGTTTGGATATTTCGCACATTTGTTCCACCGGGGAAAATAGGCGTTATTATTATTGAGTTTATTACATTAAAATTTTCACTCCACTGTGCCAATTCAGTATTATCGGGACCAAGAACATGAACGGAAAGAGTATACACATCCTCTGGCAATCTGCCGGCGGCAACGGTCTCATTTATCAATTCCTCGATATCCGAATTGATTTGAATTTCATTTATCGTAATGTTCTTTCCATTATTATTTAAGGATGTGTTTACAAGTGTCCATGTTTCAAGCGGGTTAAGCATGAATTGGTTGGTAGTCATTACCGAAACTTCACCATATCGCTGGGAACTTAATGAAATAAGCAAATGAATATTAACCGCAGTATCCGCATTATTCGTAAATGTAACACTGAATAATCGTGTATTAAAGCTTGCAAGATCCCTTAAATTATACAGATACAATATCCGCAAATTTCTATTTATAGTACCTGTAATAGAAACATTAGCAAAGAGATTCAACGAAAATATAAATATCACAAGTGTAAAAATCATAATTCTTTTCATAGTCTCTCCTTTTTTATTTTATTAATTATAACACCAGAAAGTATTATATGTCAACAATTACATCAATTTGCTTCTTTCTTTTTTATGATATAGTGCAAAATTGAAAAATATGTTGCCTTTTGTCGAATTATCTGCTATATATAAGTACATAAGTATCAGGAGGTATTATGAAAAAGACGATCTTCGTCTCGATTCTCCTTTTGCCTGTTTTTCTAAACGCATACGTTTTCGACCTCGGAATACAGCTAAATAATACAACAAATTTTGCCAATGTTCAGAGGGTTACAAACAGCAGAGCAACAGGGTTCGGCTTCGGGTCCGGATTTTTTTCATTATTCCCCGTAAATGATAACTTTGATGCGGGTATTTCCATCCAATATAGCGGATACAACTACAACTTCAGCGACAATATAACTGCAAATACAACGGTATACTATCAACTCCATTTATCAAATTTAACAACGGAACTTCTGGCAACTTACTCGTTACCTCAGTACGAATCTTTCATACCTGTATTTCAAGCCAGTGTTATGATGAATTACGGTATAATCGGAAAATATTTTTCAAATATTTCAGGTGGAAGAACAACAACCATAACATCTCTCACAAAAAACGATCTTAACACGGATATACTGCTTGATGCAGGTTTTTCAATGAAGTACAAAACAAAGTACTATGACAAAACAATTTATGTATCACCAGCTTTAAACCTAATATATAACCTCACAGGAAGCGGCTCTCACATAGGTTACATTAATTTAAATTATTCTCCCAATTTAACAGTAATGATAAATCTGAAAGTCTCTATACCTATTCAAATAGCAAATCAATAAAAGGAGTTATTATGAAAATCTACGGAATCCCTGTTACCGAGTATAAAAACAGAAGAGACAACCTTTTAAAATCCATGCCTGACAAATCGGTCATGATACTGCCTTCAAATTACAATTCATTTTCAAATCTCTCTCCATACCGACAGGATAGTAATTTTATTTATTTCAGCGGTTATGAGCATGACAAATCCTATCTATTATTTTACAAAAATTCAAAGCAGATAATGTCAATTTTGATTACAGAAGAAAATGATCCTGTAATGGAACTATGGGTAGGAAAACGTCCTGACCTAAGCGAAGTTAAAAAGAACTACCTTTTCGACGATGTATTACCACTTAAAAAATTCGATGATCTATTATCTCGATTATTACCGGGTGTTGAAAACTTGTTATTGCACCTACCCCACGAAGACAACAATATCCTCGGAGCAGAAAGGGTTCTTGCAAAACGTCTTACGGAAAAATACCCTCATTTGAATATCATTCAAGCAATCGATTATATTGCTCCTCTTCGCAGGAAAAAAAGCAAAAATGAAATAGCTCAGATTACAAAGGCAATCGAAATAACAAAAAAGGGGATCTTAAAAGCTGCAAAAGAGATCAACCCTGGAAAAAACGAATATAAAGTTCAGGCAGCGCTAGAATTCGGTTTCATGTATAACGGTTCCAAAAATAATGCATTCCAACCGATAATAGCCTCGGGAGTCAACTCAACGACACTTCACTACGAAGAAAATAATTCGGTTATTCCGGAAAACAGCGTTATTCTCTTTGATGTGGGTTCCGAATATAACTATTATGCAAGTGATATATCACGCACATTCCCTACATCCGGTAAATATACAAAAAAGGCAAAGTCGCTTTATCAGGCAGTCCTTAATACTCAAAAAGCAGTCATTGAGGAGATGAAACCGGGGAAGACATTCAGAGAATTGAACGCCCTTACAAGAAAACTGCTTGCAAAGGAGATGAAAAAACTCGGGTATATAAAAGAAGAGTCCGAAATCTCTAAGTATTACTATCACAGTGTCAGCCATCCCATAGGTCTTGATGTGCATGATATTATGAGTTCTCCAAAACTCGTTGAGGGAGACGTAATAAGCTGTGAACCCGGGCTTTACGTTAAAGAGGATAAAATCGGAATCCGCATAGAAGACGATATACTTATTACCAAGAAGGGAGCAAAGGTTTTATCGGGCATTATTCCGAAAGAAATTAAAGATATAGAAAATCTCTATTAACGATAGTTTATTTTATATCTTTTCTTATGAAGTCTATAAGGAAAAAGGCTCCTATAATAGAGAAAAGATAGCTTGAGAAAAATCGCCAGTATACAATATATACCGGAATGTACGTTTTCGGACATATGGTAGAGAACAGAGCCGCTCCGGCAAGTTCTGCAACTCCGCTTGCTCCCGGTGTCGGCGTAAAAGCTATAATGTAAGTCAAAACAAACTGAACAACAGTTGCATCGATTATCGAGGTTTTAAGCCCTATTGTATAAAGAATAGCCGGAGCTAAAAGAAAATTCGCCGCAAGTGAAACATATGTAAAAAGAATCGCAATTAATGCATTTTTACCACCCTTGCGAAAGAAATTAAATATAATCAATTTGAAATCTTCAAGGCTCTTGAATATTTTAGGGATTTTTTCCTTTATATTTTCTCTTTTGATTACTTTAAGTAAAAATTTTTCTAACCTCGATGGAATAAAAAATATCATTAAAAAAATGATAATGATTATTATATAGAGAATCAGCAGGTAAAATAATATCATTTTCATAGCACTGGAATGAAAAAAGGATGCGTACCTGAATACCACAAAGGGAAGGGCAAAGGGTACAATAAGTGCCGGTAAAACTCCCCTTATCACAATTAAAGCCGTACTCTCGGCAACAGAAAAGGAACGTTTCGTGAGTAAATATAACTGAAACGGAGCCCCGCCCGATTGAAACGGAGTAATGGCGCCCAGGAGGTTTCCCCCCAAAGAAAAGTACAAAGAATCGAGTATTGAGAGATTTTTTCCCATGGATCGTGCAATGTAAATAATCCTAATCGCATTAAAATATGCAAAGACAAGTGCAATAAACAGTGTTAATAAAAAATAAGGAATTGCGATATGCTTGAAAATCTTTAATGTTTCTTTTGACCCTGTCAATAAAAGAATTACAAGTAACGAGATTACCGTTAAAATAAGAAATATCTTAATTCCCGTTTTGATTTTAGATTTATCAATAATTCCTGTTTCCATATTTCCCCCTTTTAATCAGCTTTAACTATCCTACCATCCGCCTCTAAGTGCATATTTCTCGTTTTTTTCGGTTCGGGAAAATGCAACACTTTAATAAATATAAAGCCCCCGATGCCAGCACCTATGTAAAACGTAAAGAACCTCCAAAGTATCGTATAAATGCCGAGAAGAGCACTAGGGCAAATAACCTGAAACAATGCAACAAAACTACCCTCTGCAATACCGCTCGCTCCCGGAGTAGGCATAAAAAGAAGAACCATTTGAAGAATAACCTGGAATGCAATTGCAAGATAAATTGATCCGCTTTGCCCCAGAGAGTAAAGAAGTAATGGAGCCATAAAGTAGTACGATAACATTGATGCAAGTGTCAATAAAAATGCCCATAACAATAGTAATTTCTTCCTTGCAAAGTACAGTTTTAAACCTATCTTGAATTCATTAACCTCTTCGAGAATATTCTTCATTACCCTTTCGAACTTAATCTCTTTCTCTATTTTTCTCTTATCTTTATATTTTTTTATTCGGTTAAGGACAAAATGTTTGAATGCATCGGTCTTTTTCATAACTATAATAAAAAACAGAATCACCACCACATAAAACACCAAAAAGTATCTCAACAATATTCCTATTATTGCACTTTTAAGATATGCGTGGAAAAAATATATTATGAAAGGTATCAGGAGCATTTGAACACCAAAACCGAGTATCCCTCTGAATAGGAGTATCAATGTCCCCTGACCCGCGGAAATCCTTTTCTTGCTTAGGATATAGAGTTGAACGGGCAATCCTCCCGTTTGAAAGGGGGTTACAGCAGCGAGAAAAAGCCCCGATAGAATAACCTCAAGGGATGTTCTGATAGGTATTTTCTTATTCAATGCTCTTGCAAGAATTTGCACCCTATACCCATCAAGTAATATGTAGAAAAGCCATGCAATAAATGTCAACAAAAGAAAAATAGGCTTTGCTTGTTTCAAATACTCAAATGTATCCTTTTTTACGGTAAAAACCATTATAATGATGATTATCACCGTAGAAATCGTTACGAGTATTTTGGTTCCCCGGAGTATTTTTCTTTTCAAAAATTTTCCTTAAGTATATCTACATATTGCTGTAGTTTTACCGATTTTTCTTTGTATTTCATCATCTTCTCTTTAAGGGCATTAACAACCTTTTCAGGAGCTTTATTTACAAAGGAATCGTTGGAAAATTGTTTGTCCGCCTTTTCAATTTCTCTGTTTAAAAATTCTATCTCATTCTTGAACTTTTTAATTTGTTCCTCGGCATCTATATTACCTGAAATGGGAAGACATACTTCATACTCGTCCACAGGTATACAAATCGCCTTTTTTATCACTTCTCGATCTGAAGTTATATTAATGGAATTTACATTTACAAATCCGCTTATGGTATTTTCCATCAAATTTTGTGTTATTTCGTCGGGAACAGTTCTGACGACAAGAACAACATCCACATTTTTCTTAATTCCTATATCCAATTCGGATTTCAAATTCCTGATCGTTTTTACCATTTCCCATATCTTTCCGGCGTCCGTTTCCACTTTTATATCATAAGTTTTCGGAAAATCCGCTCTCATTATCGAACTCTCTTCGCCATTTATCTTCTTGTAAATAACCTCTGTCACGAACGGCATAAACGGGTGTAATAGGATCAATGCTTTTTCAAAAACGGACAAAGCCACGTTAAAACCGTTTTCGGCGTTCATTATTTTCACGTATTCTACATACCAATCGGCGAGTTTATGCCATACAAAGTCGTAAACATCCATGGCAACTTCCTGAAAATCAAAGCTTTCCATTTTCTTATCGTATCTCACAAGAAGCGTATCGAACTCGTTTAATATCCATTTATCGATATCATTTAACCGATTCATATCTACTTTCGGGGCATCAGCATCCTTCAAAAGGATAAAACGCGCAATATTCCAAACCTTATTGGCAAAATTCCTTCCTATCTCAAATGTGTTATAACCGATATGCGGGTCCTGTCCCTTCCCTGAAACAGCAATTATACTGAATCTGAGGGCATCGGCACCGTATTTACCGATAATATCCCTGGGATCAATACCGTTACCCAACGATTTACTCATTTTAACACCGTTCTTGTCCCTTACCGTGCCGTGAATATAGACATCATGGAAAGGGATTTCCCCCATAAACTTCTCTCCTGCCATAATCATCCTCGCTACCCAGAAAAAGATGATCTCCGATGCCGTGGCAAGAACATCCGTCGGATAGTAATATTCCAAATCTTTCGTTTTCTCGGGCCAACCGAAAGTTGAAAATGGCCATAACCATGAAGAAAACCATGTATCGAGAACATCGGGATCCTGCTCAATATTTTTGCTACCGCATTTTGGACATTTTTTCGGATTTTGCATTTCAACAATCTCTTCTCCGCAATCCTTGCAATAAAAAACCGGTATCTGATGCCCCCACCACAACTGCCTCGATATACACCAATCCTGAATATTTTCCATCCAATGCAGATAAACCTTTGTCCAATGCTCCGGAGTGAATTTTATCTTGCCGCTTTTTACCGCTTCAATGGCAGGTTTAGCAAGGGGTTTCATCTTTACAAACCACTGAGTCGATATGTACGGTTCGATTATCGTTTTACATCTGTAACAATGCCCCACACTGTGCGTATACGCTTCTTTTTTTACAAGGTATCCCTCTCTTTCAAGGCGTTCGACAGTTTTGTCCCTCGCCTCTTCTCTTGTGAGCCCCTTCAAATCTCCTGCTGTATCATTCATTATTCCCTTCGTATCTATTGCAATAACGGTGTCGAGATTATGCTTTTTCCCGATTCGAAAATCGTTGGGATCGTGAGCCGGCGTTATTTTTAACGTCCCTGTCCCGAACTCCATATCCACATACTCATCACCTATCACGGGAATTTCTCTGTTTGCAAGCGGTAAGATTACGGTTTTTCCTATATATTTCGCATATCTTTCGTCATTTGGATTTACCGCAACTGCCGTATCGCCGTACATCGTCTCCGGTCTTGTCGTTGCAACGATAAGATACTCCTCGCTGTTCTTTACGGGGTATTTGACATAGTAGAGGTATCCCTGTTCTTCCTTGTATTCCACCTCTTCGTCGGAAATTGCCGTATGGCATCTGGGACACCAGTTTACCATGTAATTATCACGGTATATGAGGCCCTCTTTGTACAATGTAACAAAGGCTTTTCGAACGGCTTTGGAAAGTTCCTCATCCATAGTGAAATGTTCCCTGTCCCAATCACATGCACTACCAAGTTTTTTAAGCTGATCTATTATCTCGTCGCCGTGTTTGTTTTTCCAATCCCAAACGTACTCGAGGAATTTCTCTCTGCCGAGCTCTTCCCTTTTAATTCCCTTTTCATAGAGCATCTGTTCGACCTTTACCTGTGTCGCTATACCGGCATGGTCTACTCCCGGAAGCCATTCCGTATTGTAACCTTTAAGCTTCTTCCACCGTATAAGAATATCCTGCAGAGTGTTATTAAGTGCGTGCCCTACATGCAGTTTATCCGTTACATTGGGAGGGGGAATCACGATTGTAAACGGTTTCTTCTCTTTATCCGGCTCGGAATGGAACAGATTTTCTTTTAACCAAAACTTATATATTTTATCTTCATATTCGGAAGGATTGTATGTTTTCTCCATTTCAACTCTTGCCATCATTGCCTCCTTACATGTTCGAAATAATAAGAATTTATACCATATTGTGATTATTCAGTCAATTAGTTTATTGTCATTCGGGAAAATAGGTACGGGGATATTAACAACCTAATTGAAATGTGGAAAATACATATATGGATGTCATCCCCTTTATTTTGGGATTTCAAAAATAAAAGTAAATAGATGTTGAAACAAGTATGAAAAAGAGAAAAGATAAGAATATAAAAGGAATTGTAGATAGAGCAATAGATGGAATAGGAAAAGGTGAAGATTGAATGTCAAATGTAATGTCACGACCCCGGGAGGCATACATCACAATTGAGAGGAGAACCAGCAGTATAATTCGAATAATGAGAATTAAGGATCTTTGTCATGGCTGTGGGAAAATCTAAACTTCCATCATTTTTCATAGGATACCAGGTTGTCCATCCTCCTACAATTTTACCATTATCATCAATGTCATATGGCTTTGCCTCACTTTTGTGCCCATGCACAAATATAATGGGAACATTAGAGGCAAACAAACCTGTTGAGAAAAGCATAATAAGGATTAATAAAAGGATTCTTTTAAGTGTCATTTTACACCTCCCTTTAGTTGAAAGTTATAACCTATAGAAAGGCTTACCCCATTTAAGGAAAGATATATCCAGTCTCCTGTAGTTTTTCCTGTATACCACACTCCTCCGAAATTCAATCCAATACCTAATACTCTGTTTAGCCGAAAAACAGCAGAAACTTTATAACCTCCTCTATAATAAAATCCAGGAGAACAAGAATAAACATAGGCTCCTCTTAAAATCAAATTCTTCTGTGAATATCCTATCCATATAGGAATTAATCTAAATTTGTAATAAATGCCTGAATATTTTTCTATCCTTGTCCATCCATACCCTACTCCCACTTCAACCCCTTTCTTATTTCCAAGAGGATATATTGCGCTAATCTCTACAGAATTAAGCCAGTAAAGGTAATTG